>DJXM01000043.1 GCA_002449755.1 Caryophanales bacterium UBA7004 | reverse complement strand
TATTTTCTTTCCTCTACCCTATTTAATCGATTTAGTTTTTTATACGCAAGTATAGCCGCCATCAACAGCTAGGATTTGACCTGTAACATATGATGATTCCTCAGCTCCTAAGAATACAGCTGCAGAATTTAATTCACCACTATTACCATATCTCTTCATTGGTACTGATTGATTAGCAAATTGTTGGAAATAATCACTATTTAAAGTATCTGTTGTAAGCTCTGTGTAAAAATAGCCTGGACAGATAGCATTAACTGTAATATTAGATGTAGCAAGCTCAGCTGCAGCACCTCTAGTGAAATTAACAACTGCACCCTTTGTTGTATGGTATGCAATTGTAGGTAATGCTGTATTACCAACTATACCATAGATAGAAGCAATATTGATTACTCTACCATAAGTTTGCTTACCTTTAGCGATTGCTCTCTTCATTAAATTAGCAAATGCTTGTGTTACTTGGAATACACTTGTTAAATCAAGATTTAATGTGAAATCCCAGTCTTCCTTCTTATAATCTAATAATGGTGTACCAGTTCCCTTTTCACCACCAGCGTCATTAACGATTACCTCGCAATGACCAAATACTTCCTCAACCTTAGCTACAGCTGCGTTAATTGAATTAACATCTGTAACATCACACTTAACAGGAAGTACCTTTACATTGTACTTAGCCTCCCATTCCTTTGCAGACTCTTCAAGTCTTTCAACACGTCTAGCTAATAATACTAAATTAGCTCCGCATTGTGCATAGCCTTCGGCCATTTGCTTGCCAAGTCCAGATGAAGCACCTGTAATGGCAACTACCTTATTTTTATAATTAAACATACTAAAAACCTCCAACCATTATTATATCATGAATTAGTACTTTTGTCTTGTTTTATTGTAATTAAAATGTGTCAATATTGATATTTTATTGTGAAAGTAGAAATACATATTTTAATAGCTTAAAAGTATAATTTTTCATTAATAATTATCATACATAAACATATTTGTTGTTATGTTTATAATAGAATTTTTTTTACACTTTTTTTCATTCGAAATAATAATGTTTGAGTTTTAAATTATTAATATTTGTAATATGTTTGTTAACGATAAAAATATTCTTTAAATGTTTTATTATTTTTGGTATAATTTATATGTATTTTATATAAAAAAGGGGATTTTAATTATGTATAAGATTGTAAGAAGAAAAAGCCTTAATCCTACAGTAACACAATTAGAAATTGAAGCTCCACTTGTAGCTAATAAAGCTAAAGCTGGTCAATTCATTATTTTACGTGTTAATGCTGAAGGTGAAAGAATTCCATTAACAGTTGCTGGTGTTAATAAGGAAGAAGGAACTGTTAAGATTATTTTCCAAATTGTTGGTGCTACAACAGAATTATTAAATCAAAAGAAAGAGGGAGAATACATCGAGGATTTCGTTGGACCTTTAGGTGTTCCTACTCATACTGAAGGTATAAAGAAGGTATGTGTTGTTGGTGGTGGAGTTGGTTGTGCAATTGCTATGCCTGTTGCTCAAGAATTTCATAAGCTTGGTGCACATGTAACAAGTATTATTGGATTTAGAAACAAGGATTTATTAATTCTTGAGGATGAATTCAAGGCATGCTCTGATGTTTTACATGTTATGACTGATGATGGTTCATATGCTAGAGGTGGTAATGTTACTGTACCTCTAAAAGAAATGTTAGATGCTGGTGAGAAATTTGATTTAATTATTACTATCGGACCTTTAATTATGATGAAGTTTGTTACATTAACAGCTAAACCATATAATATTCCTGTAACTGTATCTATGAACCCTATTATGATTGATGGTACTGGTATGTGCGGTGGCTGTAGATTAACTTTAGTACAAGATGGTAAGAGAGTTACTAAGTTCGCATGTGTTGATGGACCTGATTTCAATGGTTATGAGGTTGATTTCGATGAAGCTATGCTTCGTGGTAGAATGTATTATAGCTTTGAGAGAAAAGCTCATGAGAAGACATGTAATCTTCTAAATAAGGAGGCAAAATAATATGGCAATCGATCCAAAAAAGCATGAAATGCCTACACAAGATCCTCTTGTTAGAGCTCATAATTTTAAAGAAGTAGCTACTGGCTATACTGAAAAGATAGCTTTAGAAGAAGCTAGTAGATGTTTAAATTGTAAGAATAAGCCATGTGTATCTGGCTGTCCTGTTAATGTAAATATTCCTGATTTCATCGCTGAAATCAAGAAGGGTAATTATGAAGAGGCTTATCAGATTATTTCTAAGTCTTCATCTTTACCTGCAGTTTGTGGTAGAGTTTGTCCACAGGAAACTCAATGCGAATCTAAGTGTACTTTAGGTATCAAGTTTGAGCCAGTTGGAATTGGTAGACTTGAAAGATTCGTTGCTGATTATCATAATGAAAATTCAAAGGCAAAGCCTAATAAGCTTCCTTCAAATGGTCATAAGGTTGCTATCGTAGGTTCTGGTCCTTCTGGATTAACTTGTGCTGGTGATTTAGCAAGACTTGGCTATGATGTAACTATTTATGAAGCTTTACATACAGCTGGTGGTGTATTAGTATATGGTATTCCTGAATTCAGATTACCAAAGAAAATTGTTGCTAAGGAAGTAGAAACATTAAAGGAATTAGGTGTTAATGTTGTTACTAACGTAGTAATTGGTAAGACTTTAACTATTGATGAATTATTCGAAAATGGCTTTGAGGCTGTATTCGTAGGCTCAGGTGCTGGTTTACCTAACTTTATGAATATCCCAGGTGAGGCTTTACAGGGTGTATATTCAGCTAATGAATATTTAACTAGATCAAATTTAATGAAGTCTTATTTAGATGATCCTGTTACTCCTATTATGAAGGGTGGTAAGGTAGCTGTTGTTGGTGGTGGTAATGTTGCCATGGATGCTGCTAGAACTGCTTTAAGATTGGGTGCTGATAAGGTTTATATCGTTTATCGTAGATCAATGGAAGAGCTTCCTGCTAGAAAGGAAGAAGTTGAGCATGCTATGGAAGAGGGTATTGAATTTAAGCTATTAAATAACCCAGTTGAAATCCTTGGCTATAACAACCCTGACGATAAGAGAGATCCTAAGAATGGCTTTGTTACTGGTATGAAGTGCATTAAGATGGAATTAGGTGAGCCTGATCAAAAGGGTAGAAGAAGACCTATCCCAATCGAAGGTTCTGAATATGTATTAGATGTTGATACAGTAATTATGGCTATTGGTACATCTCCTAACCCATTAATTAAGAATACAACTAAGGGCTTAGAGGTTAATAACCATGGTGGTATTATTGTAAATGAAGCAGGTTTAACTTCAAGAGAAGGCGTTTATGCTGGTGGTGATGCAGTTACAGGTGCTGCAACTGTTATTTCAGCAATGGGCGCTGGTAAGCTTGGTGCTAAATCTATTCATGAATATTTATCAAATAAGTAAGATTATGGTTGCTAGATGCTTTTGCATTTAGCAACTTTTTATTTTCTTGAACTATTAAAAAAATAAAAATATGTTAAAATATTATAAATATATTGAAATAAAGGAGGATTTATATGACTAATTTTCAAGTATATAAAAAGACATTGCCTTTTTCATTTTTAAACTTTTTTGTTGGAATATTAGAATTATTATTAGTTGCAGGACTTGCAACTATAGGATTCTTTGTAATGAATAAGACAACAGATAGAGCTTTAATTGGTTTAGCAATGGGTTTAATTTTAGGTATACTTTTATTGATCCCAATTCATTTATTAGTAGTTAATAGAATTAAAGCTGCCCAAATCGGAATGATGGCAATTGGTGTTGTCGATGGTGTATTACCTGACAATATAGTTTCTGAGGGCTTTAAAGAGGTAAAAGGAAGATTTGCTAGAATCACTGTATTCTTTATCGTAACTGGAGCTATTAAGGGTATATTTAGACAATTAGGTAGAGCATTAAATAAATTAGGTACTGCCGTAGGCGGAGATGCTGGTAATGCTGTTACATCTGTAATTGATACAGGAATTCAAACAGTAATTGGATATTTATGTGATTGCTGCTTAGGATGGGTAATGTATAACAAAAATAAGGGTGTTGGTGAGGCTGCCTGTGAGGGTGCTGTAATATTCTTTAAGCATGGTAAAACATTAATCAGAAATATTGGTAGAATCTTTGGTATGGGTATTTTATCAATAGTAGTTATTGGTGGTGCATTCTTTGGTATTTCATATGTAATCTTTATGAATTTCCCAACTATGTTTGAGGATTTAGCTAAAGAAATTACAGAGTTTGGAACTAGAAATGATATTGATATAGCTAATTTCATAAAGGATCCAATGACTTTAAGAATAGTTGTTTGTGCTATTATTGGTGTTGTATTCTGGTCATTATTACATTCTTTATTAATTCGTCCATTCATTTTAGTTGGTGTACTTCGTAATTTCATGAAGTCAGGATTAGAAGAAAAAATTAGTGATGCTGATTTTGATTTACTTGCTAGTAAGTCTCCAAAATTCCAAAAGCTTAGAAATAGAGCTATTTAAAAGGCAGGTTAACCTGTCTTTTTCTTTAACTCATTAATTGAAATATAATATTTTATATTATATAATTTAATCGTTTTAAAAGTGAAAGGATTAGTATATGGGAACTCAAAAATCAAAAAATACTAAATTTAATTTTTTCATAATTGTTAATTATGCTTTATCTATATTAACAATGGTATTAGTATTAATTTTAACTGGAAGAATGATGAGAAATGATTATGAGACAGTATCATTATTCTTAGGATTATCTATTTTATCTGAAGTTGTTTTCCAAATAATGGTATTATTATTTTTGAAGAAAACTAAAAAGGATAGATTAAGAATAGGATTAGTCAGCTTAATATTTATAGCAGCGGCAGTAGTAGCATTTATTTCTGCAAATAATAATGTATTATTTTATATTTCAACATTTCTATTAATATTTGGTATGGCTTGTAATCAGCTATTATTGATATTAACTGAAAATAATAAAAAGGAAATGCTAACTCATATCCTTTTATCAATAACATTGATAGGATTAGGTGTAGCCATTTTAGTTAATATTAATAGTAATGGTAATGAGGCTCATTATATTTCATTGGTTGCGGTTATAATATTATTATTTAATTCATTAAAGAAATTAGTATTCCCTTCATTTAGAATTGAAAAGGTTAGATTATTAATTGATATTTTAATTAAGACTCATACATTAGATGTTTTAATTTGCTTATTAGCATTTATTATTGCATTCTCATTTATATTAACTAATGTTGAGACTAATATAGCAAATTTCTGGGACGCAATGTGGTATTGCTTCGCTGTAATAACAACAATTGGCTTTGGTGATTTTTATGCGACAAGCCTAATTGGTAGAGTTTTAACTGTAATATTAGGTATCTATGGTATCGTAGTTGTAGCGATTTTAACATCAGTAGTTGTTAATTTTTATAATGAAATTTCTAATAAAGATAGAAAAAGAGAAATTGATGATGTATAAAATATATAAAAACGTTTGAATTTTTATGTTCAAACGTTTTTTTGCTAATTGTTTTGTGGTAAAATTAATACGATAAGGGGAGTGATTTGCGATGCGTAAAACAAAAATTATTTGTACTTTAGGACCTGCAAGCGATGATGAAGAGTTATTAAAGGAAATGATTAAAAATGGTCTTGATTGTGCAAGATTAAATTTTTCTCATGGAACTCATGAGGAACAAAAGGTTAGAATGGATAGGATAAAGAAGGTAAGAGAGGAATTAGGAGTACCTCTACCTTTATTACTAGACACTAAGGGACCTGAAATTCGTGTAAGATTATTTAAAGATGGAAAGGTAGAATTAAAGAAGGGACAAGAATTTACATTCACTGATAATTATGATGAATTAGGTGATGAAACTCATATCGGTTTAACCTATCCTGATTTAGCTAAATCTGTTAAAAAGGGAGTAAAGATTTTAGCTGATGATGGAAAGATTGCTTTTGAGGTAATTAGAATTGAAGGAAAGAATGTAGTATGTAAGGTATTAAATTCAGCTTCTTTATCTAATAGAAAATCTATTAATATTCCTAATGTTATTGTTGATATGCCTTATATTTCTAAGGTGGATTATGATGATATCGTATTTGGTATTCAGGAATGTGTTGATTATATAGCAGCATCATTTGTAAGAAGAAAAGAGGATGTAATTGCTGTAAGAGAAATCCTTGAAAAGTATGATACTACTGGAAAAATTAAAATTATTTCTAAAATTGAAAATACTGAAGGCTTATCAAAGATTGATGAAATCATTGAAGTATCTGATGGTATAATGGTTGCTCGTGGAGATTTAGGTGTTGAGGTTCCTTTTGTTATGCTACCTAAGATTCAAAAGGAAATCATTGATAAATGCTATAAGGCTGGTAAGATTGTTGTAACTGCAACTCAAATGCTAGATTCGATGCAACAAAATCCAAGACCTACAAGAGCTGAAATTTCAGATGTTGCTAATGCTATTTATGATAAGACAACAGCTATTATGCTTTCTGGTGAATCAGCTGCTGGTAAATATCCGTTAGAATCTGTAACTGCTATGAAGGATATTGCTGAATATACTGAATCTAATATCGATTATCGTAAATTATATGATGAGATGGATTTAGATTTAGGTGAGGATTTCTTATCTTCAATTTGTAATGCGGCTGTAAGATGTGCATTCCAGGTAGAGGCTAAGGCAATCATTTGTGTAACAAACCATGGTCAAACAGCATTTAAGCTTTCTTATTATAGACCATCTTGTCCAATCATTTCTGTTACTGTAAATGAAAAGGCATGTAGACAATTAAATTTAGCTTGGAATGTTTTCCCTGTATATGCTGAACAAAAGAATTCTACAGATGAATTATTTAAATACGCAATTGAAAAGGCATTAGAAACTGGAATTGTTAAAAAGGGTGATAAGGTAATTATCACAGGTGCTTCATCAGTTGGTAATGCTGTAACAGATACAATTAAGATTCATATATTATAATAAAAGCCCTTAGGGGCTTTTTTCTATGATTTAAAAAATATAAAAAAACTGTTGCATTAGAAAAAATCGTATGATATAATGAATGAGCATTTACAAAATGCAACGGGAAATAGCTCAGCTTGGTAGAGCGCTTGGTTTGGGACCAAGATGTCGCAGGTTCGAATCCTGTTTTCCCGACCATTTATATGCGAGTGTAGTTCAATGGCTAGAACCTTAGCCTTCCAAGCTAATGACGTGGGTTCGACTCCCATCACTCGCTCCAATTGAAATTCAAGGTTTGATATCTTTCAAGCCTTTTTTATTTTTTTAATTATTCTATAAGCTCGAATAATAAGTCGTTTTTGTCATTTTTACTAATAAATGATATAATGTTATTTGTAGGGAGTTTGATATAATGTTTACTAAATTATCTAGAACTAAAGTATTTAGAGATCCATTGTATGGATATATCACTGTAGATTATAAAATAATCAGTGATTTAATTGACACAAAGGAAATTCAAAGATTAAGAAGAATAAGGCAATTAGCTGGTGTTGGAATGGTATTCCAAACTGCTGAGCATTCAAGATTTACACATTCCTTAGGCGCTTACCATATGGCTAATTTAGTTATTAAAAATGTTGATGGAATGAATGAAATTTCAGAATATGAAAAGGTTCTATTTTTATGTGCTGCATTATTACATGATGTTGGTCATGGCCCTTTTTCACACGCATTTGAAAATGTTATATCAATTACTCATGAAGAATATACTACAAAAATAATTACTACAAAGGGTACTGAAATAAATAATGTATTAAGCATTCATGAAGGTTTAGCTAATGATATCGCTAGTGTTATTGACCATGATGGTAAATATCCTTTAATCGAATCATTAGTTTCATCTCAATTAGATGTTGATAGAATGGATTATTTATCTAGAGATGCCTATATGACAGGTGCGGCCTATGGTAATATTGATTATTTTAGAATCATGAGAAGTATGAAGGTTCAGGATAATAAAATATTATGTAAAGCATCTGGTGTCCATTCTATTGAATCATATCTAATGAGTAGATATCATATGTATTTCCAGGTTTATTATCATCCAACAGCTAGAAGCTTTGAGGTTGTGCTAGAATCAATTTATCAGCGTATTTTAGATTTACATAAGGAAGGCTATCGCTTTGAGGCTAAAATAGGTACATTTATTAAGGTATTAAATGATTCTAATAATTTAGAGGCATATAATGAATTAGATGATTATTATGTAACTGGATTTATTAAGCAATTAGCTCATTCTAAGGATAAGGTTTTATCAAGACTTTGTAATGCATTTTTAAATAGACATTTATTTAAGGTTATAGATTTAGCTGATGACCCAGATTTAGAATTTATTGAGGAATTAAATCAAAAATATGGAGATGACCCATATTTTTATAAGAGAGTAAGTGCTAAGGGACAGGCTTATATGCATAGTAAAAAGAGCGATATTAATGATATTAAGGTTTTACTTCCTAATGGATCAGTAAAATCATTAGATAAATATTCTCCTATTATTAAAAGCTTAGTTTCATCAAGCTATACTGAAATTAATAGAATATATTATTTTGAGGATTAAAAATGGATGATATTATAGTTGTAGAAGGAACTCATGATGTTATTAAAATTCATGAGGCATATCCTAATGCTAATTGTGTAATAACTAATGGCTCTGAAATTA
Source organism: Caryophanales bacterium UBA7004 (assembly GCA_002449755.1). GTDB lineage: Bacteria > Bacillota_I > Bacilli_A > Acholeplasmatales > Anaeroplasmataceae > Anaeroplasma. The sequence continues at coordinate 5,988 of DJXM01000043.1, read as the reverse complement.
GTGTAGATACAATTAATTATATAAAGGAATTAAGCAAGAGCCATAATATAATAGTTTTTACTGATCCAGATTATCCTGGTGAAAGAATTAGAAGTAAAATAGAGGAAATTGTTCCTAATTGTAAGCATGCCTTTATTAAAAAAAAGGATGCTCATTCTCATAATTTTAAAAAATTAGGTGTTGAGCATGCCACTAAAGAGGTAATAATAGAATGCTTAGAAAATGTATATGGCAATAACGTAAGTGAGGGTACAATTACTAATTTAGATTTATTTGAATTAGGATTAACTGGAATGGAAAACAGCAGTGAGCTTAGAGATAAAATCTCTGATAAGCTTAATATAGGTAAGCCTAATAATAAAACATTCCTAAAAAGATTAAATCTAATTGGTATTACTAAAGAGAAATTAGAGGATTTATTATGCCAAATAAAATAGGTAATTCTGTTTTCATTAATCAAACAATGAAAACAAATGATATTCGTGCTAAAAAGAAGTTTGGACAAAACTTCCTAAAGGACGAAAAAATATTAAATGAAATAGTAGATGTATCAGAATGCGACAAGGATACATTAGTAATTGAGGTTGGACCTGGCCTTGGCTCATTAACTGAGGTTTTATGTAAAAAGGCTGGCTTTGTTTTAGCATATGAAATAGATACTGAGCTAATTCCAATATTAAAGGATAATTTAAAATATTATGATAATTTTGAGGTAATTAATCAGGATATTTTAAATGCTGATATAAATAGTGATATTAATAAATATAAAAAGAATTTTAAAAATGTTTATTTAGTAGCTAATTTGCCTTATTATATTACAACTCCGATAATATTAAATACATTATCAAAAACTGATTTAATAACAAGATATGTCATGATGATGCAAAAGGAGGTCGCAGAAAGATTAACATCTAAGCCTAAGACTAAGGATTATGCGGCTATAAGCATTGCTATATTATATAGAGGTATAGCAAAAACAAGAATAAATGTTCCAAGAACTGCATTTATTCCAGCACCTAATGTTGATTCAGCTGTTGTTAGATTAGATTTATATGAGGAAAAGAAATATTTCCCACAAAATGAGGAATTGTTCTTTGATTTAGTTAAATTATCATTTACTCAAAGAAGAAAAACATTAGTTAATAATTTAAGCAGTAAATATAAAAAGGATTTTATTTATAAAATGCTAAATGATAATGGATATAAGGAATCTATTAGAGCTGAGGAATTATCAATTGATGATTTCATTAAATTAAGTGATTATATAAATGGAGCTAAAAATGATTAAGGAAATAGCACATGCTAAAATTAATTTAGCACTTGAGGTAATGGATGAAAAAGATGGATATCATATGGTTAATAATTTAATGATGCCAATTGATATTTATGATGAATTAATATTAGAAAAAAGTGATGATATTAGTGTTTTAAATGATCCATTTCCTAATGATAATATTGTTGTAAAGGCAAGTAAATTATTCTTTGAATATACTAAAATAAATGGTGGTGTATTCATTAAATTAAAAAAGAATATTCCTCATCAGGCAGGATTGGCTGGTGGTTCTACAGATGGAGCGGCTACTTTAAGAGGATTAAATAAATTATATAATGCTAATTTATCTAATTTAGAATTAAAGAATTTAGCAGCGAAGCTTGGTAGTGATGTTCCCTTCTTTATAGAAGAAAAGCCTGCGCTTTGTACTGGAAGAGGAGAAAAGATAAATATTGTTAATTCTAATATTAAGCCCTTTAGGATTTTATTAATTAAGCCAGAGGCTGGCTTATCTACTAAGGATGTATATAAGAATTATAAATATGAAGGAATTAGTAAGGATAAGGAATTATCTAATTTATTAAAAGCATTAGAAAATGACGATTTAGAATTATTAAAAAATAATATTTTTAATGATTTAGGTGATGTTGCCTTAAAATTAAGCAATGATATGAATAATATTTTTGTTAAATTATCATTACTTGGATTAAAGGTATATGTATCTGGCTCTGGTCCTACAATGTATATTTTAGATTATGATAATGATAATCTAGATATCATTAATGAAATGCTAGATGCTAGTGTATTTATTAAAGAAAGTAAATCAATTTAAAAAAGGACACAAGTCCTTTTTAATTTTCCTTTTGATTTCGATATTTTAATGGTGAAATACCATAATATTTTTTAAATGCATAGCTAAAATGTTCAATAGAAGAATAGCCAACTAAATCTGATATTTCAGCTATTGATAGGCTACTATATTTCAATTTATTTTGAGCGAATGACATTCTAGCATCATTTCTTAATTCTATGAAGCTTTTTCTATAATTTTCCTTTAAATATCTTTGTAGATCTCTTGGTGACATAAATAATTTTTCTGATAATGATTCTAATGTTATAGTATTAAATTCATTTTGAATTATTTTTTCAATTTGAAATTGTGAATTATTTAATTCCCAATGTGATAATCTTTCGCCTGTTATATTTTCATCTCTTAATATTGAAACAATAATTGTTTTAAACATAGATACGGCTATTTCGCTATAGCCTATTTTCTTTTCCTTAAATTCCTTATAAAGCATATTAAATAAATATGCTATATTATATTGATCTATTCCTACTCTATTATCATTTAATAAATATAAATAATTTTGATATCCTCTTTCCTTATCTATTGATAAATAGAAGCTATAATATTCTAAATAATCTTCTGGTATTAATTGATAAGAGGAAAATGCTGTGATAACTATATATGAATCCTCAGTTATATAATATTCCTTATCATTTATTTTTACCTTTCCGTTTCCTTTTTTTATTAGAATTACTACTAATGTATCAGCACCCTGATATTTTAAATTAGTAGGCTCCTTAGCCTCTAAAATAGAAAATTCAGCGAGGCTAAAATAGATTTTTGCCATCATAAATTTAATTGATTCATTAGAAATAAACATAGTATCACCTACATTTATTATATATTTTTTTACGAAATTATGGCAAAAAAATAGTAAAAAAATATTTGTTTTTTTTAAAAAAAATATATCAAATATCTATTATTTATAATAATTAATTGGTATAATCAAAGAAATAGAGCGGGTGATTTATATGAATAATAAGACGTTAAACTCAAATGATATCATTCAAAAGATATGCTTTTTTTCATGTCTTATTTTTTTAGTTGCCCATATTAGCTATTTCATTGTGTTTTGGATATTAGAGGTTTATCAATTAGTTTATATTAATATAGGTAGCATTTCATTTTATTTAGCAATGCTTCTAGTTGTTAAATATAAGCATTTTAATTCATATGTTTATTTAGTATCTACTGAAATATCTGCATATATGGTTTTTGCGTCTATTGTTTGTGGTCCTGATGCTGGCTTTCAAATAACATTGATTGGTATGACATGCTTAATATTCTTTGCTGGATATTTTTCTAAGGGAAATCATAATTATATAAAGCCAATTAGAATAAGTGTTGCGTATATGGTATTTTTTACCTTCGTATTTATTTGGTTTAAATTCCATGAGCCTTTAGCTAAAATAAATGATACAGCCTTAAGTGCTTTATTTGCGTCTAATATAATTATTACATTTGGATTTGATATTACATTCCTAGCAATTTTAACTTCATATACTGTTATTCTTGAAAAAAGAATTGAAAAGGAATCAGTTACTGATAAATTAACAAATATTGCGAATAGAAATGGATTAAATGATTATTTTGAAAGAATTGGAGATCAAAAGAATAATTATATATTAGCTATTTTTGATATTGATAATTTTAAATTATTTAATGATGTTAATGGTCATTTATGTGGAGATTATGTTTTGAAGCAAATTGCTTGCATCGCTTCAAATAATTCTAAGGATGATTTTGTTTCTAGATGGGGCGGAGAGGAATTTGTTGTTATTTCTAAAATAGATGGCGATATTGATGAGACTATTGCTAAGCTAGATAGAATTAGAATTGATATTGATTTATTTAATTTTACTTATGATAATAAAAATCTAAAATCAACAATTACTATTGGCGCTGCTAAATACGAAAATGACGAAACAATCGATGATTGGATTAAACGAGCAGATGAAAAATTATACCAAGGAAAGCATAATGGTAAGAACCAAACAGTGTTTTAAATCGAATGATTATTTATAATCATTCTTTTTTGGGTCTTAATTATAATCTTGTCCTTTTTGAATTGCTTTTTTAATTATATAAGAGTATAATATTTTTACTGAAAACTAATAAGCTAGTGGGGTACAAAATATGAGTAAAAAATATGTATATCATTTTGAAGAAGCCTATGGATTAGGCAAAGAGCTTTTAGGTGGTAAGGGTGCTGGTCTTGCCGAAATGACACACATTGGTGTATCAATTCCTCAGGGCTTTACTATTACAACTGAGGCATGCTCTTTATATTATAATGAAGGAAAGAAGCTTCCAAAGTCATTAATTGATGATGTATTTGAAGCTATTAAGGTAGTTGAAAAGAAGACAGGAAAGAACTTCGGTGGAGATAAGAATCCGCTATTAGTATCAGTTAGATCTGGTGCTAGAGTTTCAATGCCTGGTATGATGGATACAATCTTAAATTTAGGTTTAAATGACAAAACTGTTGAGGTTTTAGCTCGTGAAACTAATAATGTAAGATTTGCATACGATTCATATAGAAGATTTATTTTAATGTTTACTAATATCGCTAAGGGTCATCCTAGAACTGATATGGATAAGATGCTAGATGATTTAAAGAAGGCTAAGGGATATAAGCTAGATACTGAGGTAACAGCAGATGAATTAAAGGATTTAGTTAAGAAGTATAAGGAATATTATAAGAAGACATTTAATGAGGAATTTCCAACTGATCCTTATAAGCAATTAGTTACAGCTATTGAAGCTGTATTTAGAAGCTGGGATAATGAGCGTGCTCAGGTTTATCGTATGATGAATAATATTCCATATTCTTGGGGTACTGCAGTAAATGTTCAATCTATGGCTTTTGGTAATAAGGGTGAAACTTCTGGTACTGGTGTTGCTTTCTCTAGAGACCCTGGTACTGGTGAAAAGATTGTATCTGCTGAATATTTACCTAATGCACAGGGTGAGGATGTAGTTGCTGGTATTAGAACACCTCTTAATATTAAGGAATTAGAAAAGAGAATGCCTGATGTTTATAAGGAATTCATTAAGACTATCGCTTTAATGGAAAACCATTATAAGGATATGCAGGATATGGAATTTACTGTTGAAGAGGGTAAATTATATTTCTTACAAACTAGAAATGGTAAGAGAACTCCTCAGGCAGCTTTAAAGATTGCTTGTGATTTAGTTGATGAGGGATTAATTGATGAAAAGGAAGCAGTTTTAAGAATTGATCCATATTCATTTGATAAATTATTATTACCTGGATTTAATAAGGATGAATTAGCTAAGGCTACACCTATTGCCAAGGGCTTAGCTGCAGGTCCTGGTGCTGGTACTGGTAAGCTTGCATTTAGTGCAGAAGAGGCTGAAGCACGTAAGGCTAAGGGAGAAAAGGTTGTATTAGTTAGAGCTGAAACTTCTCCTGAGGATATTGTTGGTATGGTAGCATCTCAAGCTATTTTAACAATGAGAGGTGGTATGACTTCACATGCTGCTGTAGTTGCTCGTGGTATGGGTAAGTGCTGTGTTTGTGGATGTTCTGATGCTCAAATTGATGAAGAGGCTAGAACTGTTACTATTAATGGTAAGGTATATACTGATAAGGATACATTCTCTATTGATGGTTCAACAGGTAATGTTTATTTAGGTGAAATTAAATCTGAAAGCCCAGATTTAACTACTGGCTATTTCGGTAGATTAATGGCTTGGATTGATAAATATAAATATTTAAAGGTTAGAACTAATGCTGATACTCCAAGAGATGCTCAAAAGGCTAAGGACTTTAAGGCAGAGGGTATTGGTTTATGTCGTACTGAGCATATGTTCTTTGATAAGGATAGAATCTTCTCTATGA
>DJXM01000075.1 GCA_002449755.1 Caryophanales bacterium UBA7004 | reverse complement strand
TATACAGAACTAAGGTGGTACCGCGATAATTCGTCCTTAGAGCTTTAAGCTTTAAGGACTTTTATTTTTATAAATTCATGGGAGGAGAATTATAATGGGAATTTATGAAGAACTAGAATGGAGAGGATTAATAAAGGATGTATCTGATCCATCTATTAAGGAAAAATTAAATAAGGGTGGAATGACATTCTATATTGGAACTGACCCAACAGGAGATTCATTACATATAGGACATTTCTCAAGCTTTTTAATTTCAAAAAGATTAAAAGACGCAGGACATCATCCAATTTTGTTAGTTGGTGGTGGTACTGGCTTAATTGGAGATCCAAAGCCAGATGCTGAAAGACCTATGATTACATATGAAACTGTAGATCATAATTTTAATTGCCTTAAGGCTCAGGCTGAAAAGCTTTTTGGATTTGAGGTAGTTAATAATAGAGATTGGCTAGGAAAAATCAATATTATTGATTTCTTAAGAGATTATGGTAAATATTTCAATGTTAATTTAATGCTACAAAAAGACATTGTTGCTCGTCGTTTAGATTCAGGTATTACATTTACTGAATTCTCATATATGATTTTACAGGCATTAGATTTCTGGTATTTAAATAAGGAAAAGAATGTAACTATGCAGGTTGCAGGACAGGATCAATGGGGTAATATCACAGCTGGTATTGATTTAGTTAGAAGAAAGGAAGGTAAAGAGGTTTACGGATTTACAATGCCTTTATTAACTAAATCAGATGGTACTAAATTTGGTAAGACTAATGGTAAAGCTATTTGGCTAGATGCTAAAAAGACTTCTCCATATGAGATGTATCAATTCTTCATTAATAGTGAGGATGCTAAGGTTATTGATTATTTAAAATTCTTAACATTCCTATCTAAGGAAGAAATTGAAGAATTAGAAAAGAAGAATAATGAGGCTCCTCATTTAAGAGAGGCTCATAAGGCTTTAGCTAAGGAAGTTATTACATTCATTCATGGAGAGGATGCTTATAATGAAGCTGTAAAGATTAGTGAGGCTTTATTTAGTGGTGATATTAAATCATTAACTGGAGCTCAAATAGAGATGGGATTTAATGGCTTACCTACTATTGAAGGTAGTGAGAATAAAACATTATGCCAAGGTCTAGTTGAGGCAAAGCTTGCATCTAGTAATAGAGAAGCACGTCAATTTTTACAAAATGGTGCTGTAACTGTAAATGGTGATAAGGTTACTGATATGAATTTCTTATTATCTAAGGATAATGCAATTGAGGGTAAGTTTATTGTATTAAGAAGAGGTAAGAAATTATACGCATTAGTTAAATGTTAATATTAAAAATTCGAGCATTTATTAAAAAATATGCTCGTTTTTTTAAATTTTATTGAATTTATTGTACAAAAATCGTTTTTATGCTGTTTTATATTATAAAAAGTATGGTATAATTTTACCAAATATTTTATTTTTGGGAGGTATCTTTTAATGGGAAAAACATTAGCTTATAAGATTTTAGATGCTCATAAGGTTTCAGAGACTGAAACTACTATGGATATCGTAATCGATCAAACTTTAACACAGGACGCTACAGGTACAATGGCATATCTTGAATTCTTATCATTTGGTATTGATAAGGTTAGAACAAAATTATCTGTATCTTATGTAGATCATAATACATTACAAAATGGTTTTATGAACGCAGATGACCATAAGTTCTTACAAACTGTTGCCGATAAATATGGTATCGTATTTTCTAAGGCAGGAAATGGTATTTGCCATCAGGTAAATTTGGAAAGATTTGCTGTACCAGGAAGAACTATTTTAGGTAGTGATTCACATACTCCAACATCATCTGGTATTGGTGCTATCGCAATCGGCGCTGGTGGATTAGATGTTGCTTGTGCTATGGCTGGTAAGCCATTTACAATCGTTAAGCCAAAGATTGTAGGTGTTAAGCTTGTTGGTAATTTAAGAGATGGTGTTTCCGCTAAAGATATTATCATTCATCTTTTAGGTATTATGACTGTTAAGGGTGGAGTTAATAAGATTATTGAATATTATGGAGATGGTGTAAAATCACTTGGTGTTCCAGCTCGTTCAACTATTTGTAATATGGGTGCTGAGCTAGGTGCTACATCTTCAGTATTCCCATCAGATGAGGTAACTAAGGAATTCTTAGCTATTCAATCTAGAGTAGAAGACTATACACCACTTGAAGCTGACGCTGATTGTGTATATGATGAAAATTATACAATTGATTTAAATACATTAGAGCCATGTGCATCTTGTCCTAATTCACCAGATGCAGTAAAGCCTATTAGTGAATTAACTAATATTAAGGTTGACCAGGTATTAATTGGCTCTTGTACAAATTCAAGCTATTATGATTTTGTTAAGGTAGCATCTATCTTAAAGGGTAAGAGAATCCATAAGGATGTATCATTAGGTATCGCACCTGGTTCACAGCAGGTATTACAAATGATTACTAAGAATGGTATCTTAGATGTATTATTAGAGGCTGGTGCTAGAATATTAGAATCAGCATGTGGTCCATGTATCGGTATGGGTCAATCTCCTGCCACTGATGCAGTATCATTAAGAACATTCAATAGAAATTTCTATGGTAGAAGTGGTACAAATTCAGCTAAGGTTTATTTAGTATCTCCTGAGGTTGCAGCACTATCTGCAGTTAATGGTTATATTTCTAACCCACTTGGCTGTAAGACTTTACCTGAATTTAGATTAGATGTTGAATATCCTAAGTGTGATAGCTTACTTTATAAGCCAACATTTAAAGCTGAGGTTGTAATGGGTCCAAATATTAAGCCTATTCCTCATTTTGAACCAATTGGTGAAAATTTTGACGCTAAGGTAATGATTTCACTAGAGGATAATATTACAACAGACCATATTATGCCTGCAGGTGCTAAGGTATTACCTTATAGATCAAATATTGAAAAGATTTCAGAATTCGTATTCTCTAATATTGATGAGGGATTCTCTAAGAGATGTTTAGCTAATGGTGCTGGTGTAATTGTTGCTAAATCAAATTATGGACAGGGTTCATCAAGAGAGCATGCCGCAATAGCTCCTAGATATTTAGGAATTAAGGCTGTTATTGCCGCATCTTTTGCAAGAATTCATAAGAAGAATTTAATTAACTTTGGTATCCTTCCTATTGAATTAGATATCGAAGCTGATCTTTTAGATGAAATTAATGTAACTTGGGATTTTAATAATATTAAAGTTACAAATAAAACAAAGAATAAGACTTGGACTCGTAAGAACGAGTTAACAGAAGAAGAATATAAGCTAATTAGTGTTGGTGGTTTATTAAATAACATGTAATTAGAGAAAGGGGCTCTAATGGATTTCCTAACTAAAAAATATCAAGATCTTTTAAATGATGGAAAGATTGAACCTAATTTATATGAGGAATATAAGGTTAAAAGAGGCTTAAGAAATGATAATGGTACTGGTGTATTAGTTGGTTTAACTAAGGTAGCTGAGGTATCAGGATATTATGTAGAAAATGATGTTAAATTACCTAAAAAGGGTAACCTATATTATCGTGGTATAGATATTAGAGATGTTGTTAAGCTTGCTGGTGATGATTATGGATATATAAATACCTGCTTCTTATTATTATTTGGACATTATCCATCTACTGATGAGGCAGATAGATTTATGGATATAATTAGAGATAATTATGATCTACCTGATGGCTATTTAGAGGATGTTATCCTAAAAAGTCCATCAAAGAGTCTAATGAATCATATTGCTAGATGTATTTTAGCTCTATATTCATATGATGATGACCCAGATAATCTAGATGGCTTAGAATTAATTAAAAAGGCAGTATCATTAATTGGTAAGATGCCTGCCATAGTAGCTTATTCATTACAAGCTAAAACTCATTATCTAGATAAGGATTCACTTCATATTCATTTTCCTAAGAAAGAATATACATTTGCCGCAAATCTACTTTATATGTCTAGAAATGATGGTAAATTTACAGAATTAGAAGCAAAAACATTAGATAGATGCCTAATGGTTCATGCTGACCATGGTGGAGGAAATAATTCAGCCTTCGTTGGTACTTGTGTAGCATCAACTTTAACTGATTTATATGCAATGATTACAGCATCTCTATCATCCCTAAAAGGTCCACGTCATGGTGGAGCTAATATGGCTGTCCAAGATATGATGCAAACAATCATTGATGATATTGGCTTAGACGCAACAGATGATGAAATTAAAAAGGTATTAACAAAAATATTAAATAAGAAATATTTTGATAATACAGGATTAATATATGGCTTAGGTCATGCTATCTATACATTATCTGATCCTAGATGTGAAATATTAAAAGAAGAAGCAAGAAAGCTTTCTCATGAAAAAGGATTAGATAAGAAATATGAATTCTATTTAAAGGTTGAAAGAATTGGTCTTTCATTATTAGAAGAAAAGACAGGAAAGAAGTCTTGTGCTAATGTAGACTATTATTCAGGATTCATATATGATATGCTAGGTATTCCAAGAGATTTATTCATTCCAATCTTTGCATGTGCAAGAATTGTAGGATGGGTAGCTCATGATATTGAAACATTATTATATTGTAATAAGATAGTAAGACCAGCAACTAAATATGTTGGTGAAAAACTAGATGATTATATAAAATAATGAAATTTGGGTTTGTTAATTAAATATTAACAAGCCTTTTTCTTTCATTTTAGATAAGTGGAATAATGGATTTTGAAAGGGTTTTACTTGCTAATAATCTTTGTTAACGAAAAAATCGTTAATTTTAAAAGTTAATTCCG
>DJXM01000061.1 GCA_002449755.1 Caryophanales bacterium UBA7004 | reverse complement strand
TAAAAGGAAATACATATTATATAGATGGACCTACAAATTGTGGTGTTTATGTTATTAATGATAAAAATGAGGTTTGCCTATTTGACTGTGGAACAGAAGAGGATGGACCTAAAATTTATGATACATTAGTAAGACACAATATGAAGGTTACTCATTTAATATTTAGTCATTGCCATGCTGACCATTCAGGTGGATGGGAATATATTTACCATAAGACTAATTGTAAAATGATAGCATCTAAGGTTGAAAGAGGATTCTTTAGAGATCCTAAATTAGATATAGGATTTTTATATGGTGGCTATCCATTAGATGAATATGATAGTAAGCTTATGCATATAGATATGAATGATGAAATATACGCATTAGATCAAATACCTGAGGGTATTGAATGGTTCCATTTACCTGGTCATCACTGGGGCATGATTGGTATTAGAACTAAGGATGATGTTTATTTTGTAGCTGATACATTAGGTTCAATAGATTTAGTTGAAAGAGCTCATATATTACTAATATATGATGTTAAAGGATATTTAGAATCTCTAAATTATGTTGAATCATTACAGGGTAAAATAGTAGTTCCTTCCCATAATCCTTTAACAGAAAATATTAAGCCTGTAGTAGATTTTAATAGAAGAACAATGTATGAAATTATGGATGTGCTTTTAGATTATCTAAAGGAGGAGCATAATTGTACAGAGTGCTGCAGCCATATATTTGATCATTATGGATTAAGAATTACATATAATAAATACTTATTAATCCTATCTACAGTTAGAAGCTATTTATCATATTTATCTAATAGTAAAAGAATAAAGAATTATTTTAAGGATAATAGAATAGTTTTCATAAATGAAGAAGCCAAATAGGCTTTTTCTTTTTTATAGTATCAAAATATAAATGGTACCCTATTGAGACTAGATGAAAATGATGTATAATGAGTTAAAGGGATTTACTATTAAATTAATAATGGTGGTGATCAATATGAAAAGATTATTTTCTATTTTATTTATCTTACTATTTTCCTTATCATTATTAGGATGTAAAAATGATGAAGAAAATAAAAATACTAATAATAATGAATTAATATTAAGTAATCAAAAAATATCTCATGAAACTAAATTTGGTGGAATCTATATTGAAATAACTATTGATGATTTCAATAAATTAGGATATTCATTTGGAGATTCCTTAAATATTAAATTCTCTAATGGATATGAGCTTTCTGATTTACCATATTATAATGGATATTATACTGATACAGGAAAGCCTCTATTAGTTGGATATCCAGGATATCCATATATTAGAGCGGGAATTAATAATGGTGATGATTTATATAATATTGCCGCATTAAAGGAAACTGATACAGCAACTATAAAATTAGAATCTAAAGCTAAATACCTACCTGTTCAGGAGGCATTAGATATTCACTATACTGATATTCAGGGAGATATGCCAGATTCTAAATTTGGTAATTTTAGGGTTGTAAATGTTGGTAATTTAAAAAATGATATTTTATATCGTAGTGCATCTCCAGTTGATAATCAGCATAATAGAGCGCCTATAGTAGATAGATTAATTAAGGATAAGGTAAATACTATTATAAATTTAAGTGATAATGATTTAGAATTAAAGGCTCATACTGAAAAGGATGACTTTAATTCGCCTTATGCATTATCATTATACGAAAAGGGTAATATTATAGCCCTATCTATGAATATGAATTTTAAGGCTGAAAAGGATACAGATACTACTCCTAAATTATATAGAGAATTTACAGATAATACTTTCCAAGGAAAATTAATTCAAGGTCTAAAATTCATGATTTCTCATGATGGTCCTTATCTTGTTCATTGTGTAGAAGGAAAGGATAGAACAGGCTTTGTATGTATGGTTATTGAGGCTTTAGCTGGTGCCTCATATAATGAAATCATTAATGATTATATGATTACATATGATAATTATTATGATATTAATTTAAATTCAGAGCCTAGTAAATATGATGTCATTATGAATAAGAATATAATAGAAATGCTAAAGACAATTATTAATGATGATAATGTTGATATTAAAACTGCAGATTATGGTTATTATTCAAAAAGATATTTAATGTCTAAGGGTATGAGTGAAGAAGATATAAATACCTTAGTAGCTAAAATAACAAAATAAGAAAAAGGACCTGCAAGGGTCCTTTACATTTTATTAGCGACAGCCATAATAAAATATGTTAATCTTGTGATTTCATATCTATTATTTACTTTAACTATATATTTTTTATTTTTTAATTTATTTAATTTTCTTAATAATTCCTTATGATCAATTTCCTTATGATCAATTTTAAATAGATTTTCTATTTCATTAATAGTTAAGCCCTCAGCTGAATTAGTAATTCTTGCAAGAATTATTATTTCATCTTCAGGTAGGCTTATTAATACATTTAGCTGCTTGTGATAATAATTATCTAAATAGCCATCCATTTTAGAATACATTATCTCGGTTAAAGGAAGGCATTTAGTTATATAATATACAGCCTCCTCAAATGTATCTGGTGGAATTACATTTGAATATAATATTTCATTTATTTCTTCCTCATTTACATCGAAGAAGCCTGATAAAAATGAACAATAATAAGGATTTAATTTAAATAGCTTTTTATAAATGCTAAAGGCTTCCTTGTAATTGCCTAAAGATATTTCTATATAATATAGCAAATATAAATATCTACTAGTATTTTCATATTCCTTTATTAATGATTTTGCATATTCGTACTTTCCATTTAAAACAACACAAAATGCATAATCATATAATGAGTCAACAATATTTTCCTTATCTAGACGATATTGCATCTCAGAATATTTTCTTGCCTCATCATATTTAGCAGAAGAAAGACATTCATCTGTAATAGCATTTAATAATCTAATATATGGTCTAGATTCTAGATTAAGCCAAATGGAAAATGGAGGATTATCTAAATCAATGTCCTTTGTTTTTAGCCATCTTTTAAATTCCTCTCTGATTTCTTCTAATTTATCTATTCTTTCTAATGAATTATCACTAGATAAAATAGCTAGAAGAATCTTAGAATCGTAATGATATGGGCATTGAGCTAAAGCCTCATGTAATAGATTAATAGCATCATTTACATTCTCTGCGTTAGATGCTTCATCATATAAAACCTCGGCCTTATCAAAATCATCATCGATTTTATAATCACCACTATTATATAATTCGTTAAATTCCTTTTCTGCCTCATCTATATCTATATCTGGATTATCAGATAAGAATCTATTAAAGGCTCTTGTGTATCTTTCCTTATTCATTGTCTTTTTCCTTTTTAGCTAAATAGGATGTAACATTTAATGTGACCTCACCATCAACCTGAATAGCATTTGGCTTATCAAATGTTACCTTTATTTCCTTACCTCTTATTATAGTAACAAATTTTGGATATTTTATGTTATGAATTCCTTTAAATATGGATTTAAAGGCTATTAATGTTCTTAGCCTTTTAGATGTATGTATAATAACACATGATAATTCATCACTAAATCTATCCTGATCTGGTGCTATTTTCATACCACCACCAACATATCTACCATTAAATGTTGATGAAAGCCAAACTCTTTTAAAATTATATTCTTTGCCATCAACAATTACCTTAGCATTTCTTGGCTTATATTTAAAAAGAAGAAGTTTTAAGGCGATATTAGTATAGTTTGCTTTTTTATTCCTTTTCTTTTTAATATCACTAACCTCACATACAGTTCCATCAATACCAAAGCTTGCGTTATTAATAAAATATGATTCCTTATTATTAACAATTACAATTGGTAATTTATTTAAATATTTTTTTAATTCAATTAATCCATTTCCTTCTATATCTCTATAAAAATCATTTCCTGTTCCACTAGGAGCATATAATATATTAGCTTCGATATTATATTTTTTATATATGTTTGCAAAATAATTAATTGTTCCATCTCCACCAGATAGAATTATTGTATCATTGCTATTTAATGAATTAAAAAATGTATCATAATCTAAATTATTAAAAACAATAGGCTTTAAATCATCAAATTTTTCACTGTATAATTTTATTAATTTATCCTTAGAAGAAGAATTATTTGATTCTAAATTATACAGTAAATAATTCATTATTTTTCACGCTTTCTTAATAAATATTGCTTCTTAATTAATTCTGATGTTTCATTTGCTAAATCCTGAGTACTCATAGCAACTACCTGATCAGGATTATATACCTTAACTACATCCATATAGATATGGTTTCTTTTTAGATTCATTGTTATTGAATCTGTATTAGTTAAGCACACAACTACTATAGGACATTTAGCCCTTTGAGCTATTTTAAATGAACCAGCATGGAAATCTAATAAAATATCATCTGTTTTATTTCTTTTGCCTTCTGGGAATATTACCATAGATGATGCTTGATCCTTGATGATTTTAGATGATCTAACTATTGATTTTACTGCTTTAAAATCATCATCTCTTGGCATTGGAACAAAGGCACAATTTTTAATCAAATTACCATAGATTGGCATTGATAAATTTTCTGGCTTTGTTACATCTGCAATATTACCTGGGAAGAAGTAGCCAATTGGGAATGGGTCCCAATTGCTTCTATGGTTAGATATAATTAAGAATTTTTCATTTTCTGGTACTAAATCTAATCCACTCTTATGAACCTTTACATTAAACATATCTAATACTAGCTTATATGTTTCCTTAGTAATAAATGAAGCAAATTTCTTTGGCTTATTTACTTCCTTTTTTCCTCTCATAAATAAATTACATATAGCCATAAATAAAATGTATAAAGGTAATAATAAAACAAATGTTATTGGTAGCAATAATACCATTATTAAATCCCAATACCAAATTGTATATATACCTGTAAAATATGTTATAACCACATTTATTATAAATGCTATTATTCCTAATATAATTTCTATCTTCATAACCAAAACTCCATTTATAAAATAATTGTACCATTTTTTCTAGAATTTTTCTATAATAAGTATATAAGAGGGTGATTTTTATGTTTTATCTTTTTAATAATATTAAAAATAAAGAGATATTAGATGCTGTTTTAAAGGCTAAATATACTAGTGATGAGAAGGATATTGATAATGCATTATCATTATTAGTTACATTTTCTACTAAATGGAAGTTAACAGGAAATATATGGAAGAAGTATATTTTATATACATTAGTAAATAATGATAACCCATATACTAGAGCTATAGAAAGAAATAAGGATGTAATTGGTGAATCTGAATTTGCGATTAAGGATATTGAGGAATTTTATAATTTATATAATATGAATGCTCAATTCTTAAATAAGGTTAGTAATTATACATTCCTAAAGAATACAGGAAGCCATTATGTAAAGGATTTAATTGATGAATTATATAAATCAATTGATAATTCATTTAAATCATTTAAAAATGCTATTATATCATTTTATAAGACTAAGGGATTAGGTGAAATGGCTATATATAAGGCATTTAGAGTTAATGATGGAGTCTTAGAGCCAATTAAAAATGTCCTTGATGTTAATTTTGATGATTTAATTGGATATGAATATCAAAAGAATTTATTAAAGGCTAATACAGAAGCATTTATTAATGATAAGCCTTTTAATAATGTTTTATTATATGGTGATGCAGGTACAGGTAAATCTACATCTATTAAAGCATTAATTAATGAATATTTTGATAGGGGCTTAAGAATTATTGAGGTTTATAAATATCAGATGCAAGAAATTGCTAAGATTATTAATACATTAAAATCTAGACCATATTATTATGTTATTTATATGGATGATTTATCATTTGAGGAAAATGAAATCGGATATAAATATTTAAAGAGCATTATTGAAGGTGGAATTGAGCCAAAGCCTAATAATGTTGTTGTTTATGCAACATCAAATAGGAAGCATTTAATAAAGGAAACAACTGCTGATAATGGTACTATCTTTGATGATTTACATAGAAATGAAACTCAGGCAGAGAAATTATCATTATGTTACAGATTTGGTCTTCAAATTTTCTATTCATCACTATCTCCTTCTGACTTTAGAAATATGGTTATTGAATTAGCAAATAGAAATGATATTGATTTAGATGAAAAAACATTATTATTAGAAGCTAATAAATTCCAAATGTCTAATGGAACTTTATCAGGTAGAACTGCATCTCAATTTATTGCGTATATATCTGAGGCTTATAAAAAGTAAAATTGAATTAGAATAAGTGCAATAGATTTGATTAATTATATAACCAATTCAAATCTTGTATATGATAAAGAAAGGGGAATTGATAGTATGTGTAAGGGATTAGATGAATTCGAAAAAAGGGCTAAAAACGAAGGTAGAGCTGAAGGCGAAACAAAAAAATTAAATGAAAACATAAAGACAATGCATAGTAATGGTGCAACAGATGAAATGATTGCAAAATTATTAAGCCTAGATATTAATTATGTTAAAGAGGTTTTAAGTAAATAATAGATGAATGGACTTAAGGTCCATTTTCTTTTTAGATTTTACCCATTTCTATGGTCCCTATGGGACTTTTATTTTTATTTATAAATTGATATAATTTAAGTAAGTATTTAGGGTTTGGTGGTAGTATGATTTTATTAGAAAATGAATATTTAAGAATTAATATTACTTTAGATGGAGGCTCTATGACATCCATCTATGATAAAAAGAAGAATGTCGAGCTTTTATATCAGAAGGATTCTAGAAGCTGGCAGGGACAGGATGTTGTTATATTTCCTTTTGTAGCTAGACTAAAGGATGGTAAATATAAGGTTGATGGAAAAGAATATTTTATGAAGAATCATGGAATTGTAAGATATTCTAGATTAAAGGTTTGGGAAAAAAGTGAAACTAAAGCTATTTTATATTTAGATTCAACTAGTGAGACTTTAGAGGTTTATCCATATAATTTCCATTTTGAAATTATATATGAATTAAATGATAATAAATTATCTATTAAATATAAGATTGTTAATACTGATAATAAAAAGATTTATTATGAATTTGGTGGCCATCCAGCATTTAAGGTTGATGGATTTGAAACTGAATATGGATATGAGATTAAGGATACTATATTAGAGTTCCCTAATGATATTAATACTAATCGATATTTCTTAGATGAAACAGGCTCTTATATCATTAATAAGAATACTGTATTAATTCCATCAGAATTAATTATTACTAAAAAATTAATTGAGGATGCTAAAACAATTATTTTAGATGCATCTAAAATGGATGAGTGTGCTTTAAAAACTAGAAATTATAGATTCTATTTTGATATTAAGGATGCTCAGGTTTTAGCTCTTTGGACATCTCCTGGCTTTGGGGATTATTTATGTGTTGAGCCATGGTGGGGAATTCCTGATATTTTAAATCCAAATCCAGAGCTTCGTGATAAGCCTCTTATTCATAGCCTTAATCCTAATGAAAGTGAGGAGAAGGGATATTCTATTACAATATCCTGGGATAAATAATGGATATTTTTAAGCAATATAAAAATAAATTAACTAAATTTGATTATAACTATTATTTACAAAGAAAGAATTATCAGGTTGCAAGCGCACTTGGTGCACTTGAAACATCATCATTTATTATTGATGCTTATTTAATAGAGGAGCCTTCACTTTCAAAGGAGGAATATGTTTTAAGGCTATATGCTTTACTTCAGGGCTTATTTGTTTCTGTTGACTCACTTTATTCTTTAACATATGCTTTAACTGGATCTAAGAATTTCATTAATATTAATAATAATATTCATCTTAGAAATTTAAAATATGTTAGAAATAATGTTGTTGGTCATCCATCCAATAGAATATATGGTGGAAATGATGCTTATTGTATTTTAGATAATGATAGAATAACTAAGAATTTCTTTACTTATAATATTTATACTAAAGATAGTATAAAAAATATTACTATGGATACTAATGAGCTTATTTATTCTTATATTAAGGAAGCTAATAACTGTTTAGATGAATTATATTCTGTAACTAGTAAATATGTTGTTACTTCAGAAATTAAGATATTAATTACTGAGGTTTTAGATCATTATTTTAGAAATGGTCATTATATCAATGAGCTTAATAAGTTCATTGATAAATATAAATCTGTATATCCATCTGCTAAAAAGGAGCAGCATAGAATTTTATGGAGATATGAGCTTATTATGAAATTAGATGCTATATCTAATTCTAATAAGAATTTAATTGAGGTTATTGATTATTGTATAGGCCTTGAATTAAATAAAATGTATAAGCATATTTGGGGTAAGGATTATAAGCATAGAGATGAATTTCCTTTACCTTCAATGATTTTATCTATGTATAGATTCTTTAATAGAAATCCTGAATATGTACCTTATATTAATCATTTAAAGGATCATGACGACCCATTATTCTTTGAATCTTTAAAGGCTGTATATGAGGGTGTATCTTTAAAGAAGATGCAAGGTGCGATGGATTATTTAGGATTCCTTATTACTCTTTATATGGCTAATCAATCTGATATGATTTATGCGATTGCGCTTCCTATATCAGAATATAGAACAAAAAAATAGAAATAAAGTAGATGAAAATAAGCGTTTTCTAAAAATTAAATACTTTAAATACCTTTGATAGTTTGATATAATATCAAAGGTTTTTTATATTATAAAAACGGAGGATAAAATATTATGGAAATTAGAAATGTAGCAATTATAGCTCACGTAGACCATGGTAAAACTACAATGGTTGATAAGCTTTTATATTCTTCACATACTTTTAGAGAGAATCAGGTAGTTGATACTTGTGTTATGGATTCTGGTGCTATTGAAAGAGAAAGAGGTATCACTATCCTAGCTAAGAATACTGCAGTCATTTATAAGGGAACAAAAATTAATATTTTAGATACTCCAGGACATGCTGACTTCTCTGGTGAGGTTGAGCGTATCATGAAGATGGTTGATGGTGTTGTATTAATTGTTGATGCATATGAAGGAACAATGCCTCAAACTAGATTTGTTTTAAAGAAGGCATTTGAGGCTCATTTAAAGCCTATTGTTGTTATCAATAAGATTGATAAGCCTGCCGCTAGACCTTTAGAGGTTGTTGATGAGGTATTAGAGCTATTTATTGATTTAGGCTGTGATGAGGATGAATTAGATTTCCCTGTTATTTACGCATCAGCTGTAAATAACACATGCTCATTAGATCCAGATCCAGCTACTCAAAAGCCTGGTATGGAGCCACTTTTAGATATGATTATTAAAGAGATTCCAGCTCCAAGCTATGACTGTGATTCTCCACTTCAATTACAGCCAGCTCTACTTGATTATACTGATTTCGTTGGTAGAATTGGTATTGGTAGAATTACAAGAGGTACTATAAAGTCTGGTGAGGTTGTTTCTTGTTGTAGACTTGATGGATCTATTAAGCAATTTAGAGTTCAAAAGCTTTATGGCTTTTTAGGATTAGATAGAATTGAAATTCAAGAGGGTAAGGCAGGAGATATCGTTGCTGTATCAGGCTTAGGTGATATTTCTGTTGGTGAAACTATTTGTACTGTTGGTAAGGAAGAACCTTTAGAGAAGATTCATATTTCAGAGCCAACAGTAGAAATGACTTTTGGTACTAATACTTCACCATTTTGTGGTAAGGATGGTAAACTAGTTACTGCCACTAAGATTGAGGAAAGATTATTTAGAGAGGTTCAAAAGGACGTTTCTTTAAAGGTTACTAGAATTAATAATGCTGAGGAATGGAGAGTTGCTGGTCGTGGTGAGCTTCATTTAGGTATTTTAATTGAAACAATGAGAAGAGAAGGATATGAATTCCAGGTTTCTCGTCCTCATGTTATTTATAAGGTAATTGATGGTGTTGAATGTGAACCATATGAATATACTGTAATTGACTGTCCTAATGAATATGCAGGTTCTGTAATTGAAATGATGGGTAATCGTCATGGTATTATGGAGACTATGTCAAATACAGAAACTCAAACAAGAGTAATTTATCAAATTCCATCTCGTGGATTAATTGGATTTAATACTGACTTCATGACAATAACAAAGGGTTATGGTATTATTAACCATAGCTTTAGTGAATATAGACCTGTTGAGGCTGTTAATGTTGCAGAAAGAACTTCAGGTGTATTAGTATCTATGGCTACAGGTCAATCTACAGCCTACGCACTAGGACATCTAGAGGATAGAGGTTCTATGTTCGTTGGACCTGGTGAGGATATTTATGAGGGTATGATTGTTGGTTGGTGTAACAAGGATATCGATTTAGCTATTAACCCTGTTCAAGCAAAGCAGCAAACAAATACTCGTTCATCTAATAAGGATATGACAATTGTCTTAAAGAAGCCAATTGTTATGTCATTAGAGGCTTGTCTAGAATTCATTAATGATGATGAATTAGTAGAAGTAACTCCTAATCATATAAGATTAAGGAAGAGAATTCTAGATACTGTTAATCGTAAGAAATTCGATGCAAAAATGAGATCAGAAAAGGAATAATAAGGAAAAGAGCTTGTCTACATTGTTAGGCAAGTTTTTCTTTTTATTAGCAAAAAATATAATTTTATAAAAAAACATCATAAAACTTCCAAAATCGTACTGTTTTTGATATAATTTTATCAAAGTGTTATCGATTGAGGTGTGACTGATATGATAGTTTATAATGCCACTAAGGAACAGTTTAATAACGATGTTAAATATAATTTAATATCAGATAAGATTTTGAAAATGCTACAAGAAGCTAATATTCATGCTGGTGAAGAAGCTGAATATAGATCATGGCAAAATTCTTTAAATTTTATGAGAAATATTTTAGATGATAATGAGATACCAAATGATTGTGAAATAGCTATTGAATATCAAATTCCTAGAACATCAAAAAGAGTAGATTTTATTATTTGTGGTGCAGATAAGGATGATCATGATAATGTCATAGTCGTTGAACTAAAGCAATGGGATAAGGTCGAAAAAGTTGCAGATGAAATGCTACATAGTGTTAAAGCCTATACAGGTGGAGCAGTAAGAATGGTATCTCATCCATCATATCAAGCTTATTCATATGCTGTATTTATTAGAAATTCTTCAGAGTGTGTGCAAGACGAAGATATTAAAATAATACCTTGTGCGTATTTACATAATTATGAAGAAAAGTATTTAGATCAATTAGATGATGAAATATTTAAAACATGGTATGATGAAGCACCATTTTTCATTAAGACACAAGCTATTGAATTAAATAAATTCATTAAGAAATATATATGTAAAAAATCATCTGATAAGGAACTATTATATAAGATTGATAATGGAAGAATTAGACCATCTAAAGCTTTACAAGATTGCTTAGTTTCTTTAATGAAGGGAAATAAAGAATTCATGCTATTAGATGAGCAAGCAGTTGTTTATGATATGTGTATTAAAACAATGAAGCAATGCTTAAAAGATATGAAAAAAAGAACCATCATAATTCAAGGTGGTCCAGGTACTGGAAAATCAGTATTAGCTGTTAATCTGTTAAAAGAATTTACTACAATGAAATATAATTCAACAAGTGGATTAAATGCTTCATATGTAACTAAAAATAGCGCTCCAAGAGAAGCATATTTAAAATTATTATCTAAATCAGATTTAAAGAAAGAGATTAATATAAAACAATTATTTAGATCTCCATTTGGATTACATAATTCCCCATCTAATTTCTATGATTGCTTAATCATAGATGAAGCACATAGATTGGTTAAACAAATGTTTAGAGATTATGGTGGAGAAAACCAAGTAAGAGAATGTATTGATGCATCTTTACTTTCTATTTTCTTAATTGATGAAGATCAAAAGATAACTACTAAGGATATTGGTTCAATTGATGAAATAAAACATTGGGCAAATGAATTAGGTTCTAGAGTTATAATGACTGAAGAAACTAAACTAGTATCACAATTTAGATGCAATGGAAGTGATGGTTATATTCAGTTCATTAATAATTTACTACAAATTGGTGAATATGTAGACATAGATGTCAATGAATTGAATTTTGATATTCAAGTTTTTGATGATCCTAATGTCTTAAGGGATGAATTAAGAAAGAAAAATGAAATTAATAATAAAGCTAGAATGGTAGCAGGATATTGTTATGACTGGGATGTAAAGAATCATCGTGGTGATTATGATATTTATTTAAAGAATGATTTTAAAGCTAAATGGAATTTAGAAAATGATAAAATCTGGGCTATTAATCCATCCTCATTTGAAGAGGTTGGATGTATTCATACAGCTCAAGGGTTAGAATTTGATTATGTTGGTGTGTTTATTGGTAAGGATTTAAGATTTGATGAAGAATCAAAAACAATTATTACCGATAAAACAAAAATATCAAAAGATGATAAATCATCAGGTATTAAATCATGTGGAGAAGCATTAGCTTCAAAGCTAATTAAAAACACATATAAGACATTATTAACTAGAGGACAAAAGGGTTGTTACATCTATTGTGAGGATGAAGCATTAAGCAAGCATATAAAAGATTTATTGAAGATTTGCTAGGTGACATTATGAAGAAATTTGATGTTGAAATAACAGAATATCTTCAAAAAACTATATCTGTAGAAGCGGATAATGAAGCTGATGCAGTAGTTAAAGTTGAAGAAGATTATAATAAAGAAAAAATAGTATTAGATTCTAGTGATTTTATTGATAAGGATATTGAAATATATAATCCTGATAAATTTACTTCTAAATTAGATTTATTAATGCAAAGAATCGATAAATTTAATAAAGATAGAGATTGGGACCAATTTCATTCACCAGTTAATTTAGCTAAATCTATATCAATTGAAGCTAATGAATTATTAGAATGTTATCAATGGAACGATAATGCTAATTTAGAAGATGTAAAAGAAGAATTAGCAGATGTAATGAATTATTGTTTACAAATGTCTATGGTATTAGGATTAGATCCAATAGACATTATGAATAAGAAAATGGATAAAACTGAAAAGAAATATCCAGTAGAGAAAGCTAAAGGTGTATCTACTAAATATAATAAGTTATAGTTTATAATATAGGTAAGGTGGGAAATATATGGATAAATATTTAATTGAAAGATCATTGTCTGATAATGACGTATTAATTTTTGATAAGATTGTTGAGAAGTTTTCAAGTGTGAAAGGAGCCTTATTTGGAGGATATCCGTTTTTTCTTATTGGAAATCAAAGTAATACATGTAGGGGATTAATAATTGTAAATAATGGTATTTTTGTACTTACTAGAAATGACAATGAATTTTTGCCTAACATGATGCATTTGATTCAAACAATATATAATGATATTAGTATTGCCAAAATGCTTCCAGATGATAAAAATGAATATATTCATGAAATAAAATTAAATGAGATAAACGATGAATTAGATGCTGAAAACATAATTAATAGATATAAAAAGATTTTTGATGATGCACAAATTGATAAGATAATAAGTTTAATACAAAAAACCTATATATTGATAAGACAAGATAATAGAATAGTTAAAAAGAAAAATTCTATAGGTTCAAAAATAGTTGATAGAAGTAAAAAAGTAGCTGTTCTTGATGAAGACCAATTTAGTACAATTTATTCTGAATATAAACAACATATGAGAGTAAGAGGGTTAGCAGGTTCTGGTAAGACAATACTTTTGGCAAAAAAAATGGCCTATATTCATTTTAAAGAACCTGAAAAAGAATTGGCATATATTTTCTATACTAAAAGTCTGAAGCAAACAATTCAAAAATTCTTTAAACTATTCTATGAAGAGTATGAAAAATATGGGGATATTCCTAATATGGATAAGATTCATATTTTATATTGTTGGGGTGGAAAAGCATCACCAGGATTAATTTCAAAAGTTGCTGATGCATTAGAAATTGATAATCCATTATTTAGTCCACTTAATGATGTTGAGAAAACATGTGGAAAACTAATTAATCATATTATTAATAATGAAAAAAATGAAGAAGTAAGAATGTTTGATTATATTTTTATCGATGAAGCACAAGATTTTAGAATTAATTTTTTTAAGCTAGCAAAAATGACTTTGAAACCTTTTGGTTATATTACTTATGCATATGATGAACTTCAAACATTAATTAAGCAAGATTCGATAATGCCTTCTAAAGAAGAAATACTAGATGGAGAGAACTGCAAAGATGAAAATTTAAGAAAATGTTATAGAACTCCTACAGAAATATTGGTTACAGCTCATGCTTTAGGTTTGGGTGTGTATCATAAAAAAGAATTTGTTAATGTAATTGAAGATAAGGAAATATGGGGAGCAACTGGATATATAATAAAAAGTGGATCACTAAAAGGCGGTCAAAATGTTTCTTTGTACAGAGAAAAAATAATCGATAATTATAATATTGATACGATAATTACAAAAAAAATACATGAAAATAAAGAATATAATGATGTGGTTAATGAGATAGTTAATCTTGTTAAAAATGAGGATGTTAATCCTGAAGACATTCTAATAATTGATTTGGATTCTAATTTTAATAGTAATTATACAATGTTTATGTCTGCACTCCAAGAAAAAGCTATAGATAATAAACGTCCTTTTGAAGTTAATTTGATAAATAAAGATCAAGGATTCATTTTTACAAGACCAGGTTATGTATCATATACTACTATTTTTAGAGCAAAAGGGAATGAGGCAAATATCGTTTTTGTCATAAATTCAACTAAAGATTCTGTTTTACTTGGTTTGAATAGGAATAGGATTTTTACTGCAATGACTAGAGCTAAATTTCAAGTATATTTATATGGTGATGGTGATGAGTTTGATGAATTATTATATGAAATCGATAAAGTAAAAGAAAATAATTATTGTTTGAATTTTAGATATCCAAAGAAGGATGAAATCGCAAAATATAAGAATAAAATATATTTAGAAACTCGTACACAATCGAAGTTTGAAGAAGTATCAAAAGATGAAAATGTGGATAAACTTGCTTTATTGAAAATGATGATGGAAGATATGACTCCAGAAGAGAAAAAAGCATTAATTGAAACATTAAAAAAGGAATAATATATGACGGACTATGAGAAGATTTTTGAAGATGTAATAAATTTACAAAATAAATATTGGACATATGGAATAAGTAATTTTAATTGTATTATTACTGATAGCTTTATAGGAAAAGAGAAAATACGAATTGATAAAGATCACTATTATGATATTTATGATGAAATAAATGAAAAAAATAAATTTTGCGCAGAGTTAAGTGATGGATCACTTGTTACTTTTGAATACCATTTTAATTCTGATGGAAGTATTAAAAACTACTGCATTTCTTTTTTGCCTAATCCATTATCTGAAACTTTATTTAAAGATCCATCATTAGAAAATATAATTTCATTGTATTTTAGGGTTGACTATACAGAAGAAGGACACAATGGGATTTTACATTCACTAATTCATTTTCATAATTCTGTTGAACGAGATGGATTACGAATCGGAGTGAAAGAATCGATTTATCCATCAAAATTTATATATGATATTGAAACACATATTTTGGGGATTGATATAGAAAAAATTAAGTCTTTATGGCTTCATATTCAGGACCTAGTTTCTTTGGATGCTAATAATCCTGATCCATTAATTATGCACTTATCTTTTTAGATTTAAATTCTATGATATTTTCACATACAACGAGGTTCAACTAGTTAATGTGAACATATCAAAATCTAAAAAATGGCTTGGTTATGCGATTGGGCCACAATCCAAGTCACTTTTTTTGACATTTAGTATACCTCACATGTTGAGACAGTCTGTTTAATAAATCGAAAAAACGACTAAAAATAGCAAAAAAATAGGGTAAAAATAGATGATTTTGACCAAAAATAGGTGATTCTTTCCAAACTGAGGTAGTTTGGTAGGTAGGTAGCTACCTAAGAATTGAAAGAAAATAAGGAAAAGATGTGTAGATCACTTCCAAAGTGAGGTGTTATACACATCTTTTTGCTTAGATTAATATGTTTCAATTATTTTATTTTTTCTTTGTCTTTTTTGCTCTAAGTGTCCGATAAGAAAGTGCTAAAACTTGCAAAAACTATAATTTTAATGTAAAATTAAAATGAAGTATCGATATAAGAAAATTAATAAAAAAGGAGCTGGTAGTTATGAAAAAGAAACTATTCTTTATTTTACCATTTTTTATGGCACTTTTTATTTTGGTATCGTGTGGTAGTAATAACACAGCCAACAATGCTATGAATAATGAGAATTTGAACGATAATAAAAATGATATATTAGAAATTGATAATCTTAAATCTATCAATGATGAAATAAAAGAAGGCTATATTGAAGGAACTATTTTAGTAAAATATAATGGTGAATTTGATGAGTCACTTATTTCTAATATTAATTATCAAAATGTTAAACCTTTGTATAGAGGTTCAAAGTGGCAAAAAATAACTTTAAATGATGATTCAGATACAATAGATTCATATAGAATTCTTAGCGATTCGAAAATGTTTGAAAAAGTAGAACTTGATTATCAAATGAAATCTATGGGTGAAATTGAATCATATGATGTTGAAGGGGCTAGTGTTTACATAAATAATTCACAAAATGATATTTATGATAAATTTGGTATTTTTGATGCATGGAAATATGAGAAAAAACATGGATTAGAAATTGGTGGTTCTAAAGATGTTGTTGTTGCAGTTATTGATACTGGTGTTGATTATAATCATATAGATTTAAGAAGTAACATATGGATTAACAGTGGTGAAATTCCAAATAATGGTTTAGATGACGATAATAATGGATATATTGATGACTATAGAGGTTGGGACTTTGTTTTTAATAACAATGATCCAATGGATGATAATGGACATGGTACTCATGTAGCCGGCATCATTGCTGCGGATAATAATTTATACGGTACAACAGGTATTGCTTTTAATTGTAAAGTAATGTGTATAAAGGCTGGTAATTCATCAGGCTATTTTACTAACAGTAATATTGCAGAAGCTATCCAATATGCTTATATGAATGGTGCTTCTGTTATAAATATGTCATTTGGTGGTGGTTTACGTTCTTATGCGATGGAAGAAGCATTAGAAAATGCTCACAGCGAATGTGTTCTAGTCGCTGCAGCGGGTAATGATACATTTTGTAATGAGGCAGATCATGTAGAAAAACATGATGTGGGTTTTTCATATCCAGCAGCATTAAGTTATGTAATTGGAGTAATGAGTTGTGATAAAACAGGAAGTTATAGTTCGGCATTTTCAAATTATGATCATGTTCCAAATAATAATTGTGAATATGATGTATATGCGTGTGGTGAAGGAATAACATCGACATTTCCAAATAATAAGTATGCAGTGATGAGTGGTACTTCTATGGCAACTCCAATGATTAGTGGATTTGCAGCAATTTTGAGGTCCCATTATAAAGATAGAGATATTTATTCTAATAAATATATTCAATCAAAAATAATTAATACTAATGATGCTCAACTATTTATTCCACGAGTTCAAGAAATTGATTTAGAACATTCATATTCAAATTTATATTTAGCTCTTACTAATGAACCTAAACCTCAAATGTATTTGAAAAGCTATTATTTTTTTGATAATGTAGAATATTCAATAAAAAATAATGGCAATGGTGTTATTGAGGCAGGAGAAACTATTCGTTTAGCATTAGAAATAGGTAATCGTGGTGGAGTTGCTTCAAATATTAGTTGTTCAATTAACACTTTTAGAAACAAGGATATGAATATTGATGATTCTATGATTAATTTTACGAATAACAATGTTGAAATTGACGATATTGGTACATATTCGTATAGGGATTTTGGAAAAATATTAAATGAAAATGGAAAAATTATTGGCACAAATAAATATTTCGAGTTTGTTATTGAAGAAGATTGCCCTAATGATTATTTATGCAAATTGAATATTGTTTTTAATTATAAAAACGGTATTGAAAATGATAATTCTATATATGAAACCGAATGTGGAGCGACAATAAATATTTCAAACGCTATTTCTCTTGGTGGAACTATAAGCGAAGATACAGTGTTTGAAGGAAATAGGCTATATATAATTGATAAAGACTTTATTATAAATGAAGGTGTTAATGTAACATTCGAAGAGGGAAGTGTAATTCAGTTTTATTCAGGTACGACCCAAGAGTACTTAGATAATCTAAAATCAACTCCTAAATTTATTGCGAAGGGTAATTGTGTGTTTAATGGTACAAATGAAAACCCAATTTCTATTGGAATTTCAACAGCCTTTCCAGGATATAGTATATATCTTCAAGGCAATCTTGTATTTAATTATTGTAACATGGAAGAAATTATGTTTAATTATTCTTCTTCGTTAATAGAATTTAATCATTGTAAAGTCTCATTTAGTAGTTTTTATCATAGTATTTTTTCAAATGGTGGTAGTACTAGTAATAATATGACTGGAATAAAAGTAAATAAAGCTTTTGATACATATTTTAAAGTCGATAATGTATATTTAGGATATGATGGCATGATTTTATTTAACAATTGTGAATCATGTGTATTTGACGTTGGTGTTTCACATGATATGTATATTGGTAGTAGGTTTGGTATTGCAAATTCTAATGATTGCATTATAAATTGCGTTGGCGTTTTCAAAAATAAATTAGAGTATACACCTTCTGTAAACATAGCAAATTGTTCAAATATTGTTGTAACAAATGAGAATTTT
Organism: Caryophanales bacterium UBA7004; assembly: GCA_002449755.1. Taxonomy (GTDB): domain Bacteria; phylum Bacillota_I; class Bacilli_A; order Acholeplasmatales; family Anaeroplasmataceae; genus Anaeroplasma. The sequence continues at coordinate 52,101 of DJXM01000061.1, read as the reverse complement.
GCTTCAAAAGCCTCAGATTGTATTCCGGTTACTTTTGATAGTTGTAATGGTATTTTATTATATGGAATTTATAAAGAAAAAATGGATTATCTTGTTAAGTTATATAATGGTTCGTTAGTTTCTTTAGAAGAAGATGTAGAAAAAAATAATTTTCCTTTATTTGTTGAAAAAATGCAAATAGTTGATAAGAGCGGAAATGAAGTTGATGTTTTAGGAAAACAAGAGGTAACTTTTAGAGTTTATTTTAATAGAGATGTAATAACTAATGAAAATGCTAAATTAAAGTTTGGTTCTGCTTTCCCTTATAATGATTATAGTATTAATGGTTCATATATAGATGATAGAACTTGGGAAGGAACATATACATTAAAAGCATTTATTGAAAATGGTTTTAATACAATTAATGTAAGTGATTTTAAATCTAATGATTTAATTACTCCTTCAATAGCTAATAATGGATTAAATGTTTTTGAAATTAATACAACAGCAGCCATGGCTATGGCTATACAAGCTAATGCAACAACTGATGGCGTTAACTTAACTTGGGTACAAGATGATTATGATACATTAATGGGATATAACATCTATAGAAGTGATTCAAAAGATGGTAATTATACAAAATTAAATAATGTGATTATTCCATCCAATGAAAATACATTCTTAGATGAAAATTCTGAACCAGGTAAATCTTATTGGTATACATTTACAGTAGTATTATCTGACTTTAGTGAATCTGCTCCAGCAGGAAAAGTATTTGCTACAATGCTAGATACTGAAAAACCTAATTTATATCATACACCTGTAAATCAAGGATACTTAAATAACAATTTAGTTATCTATTGTACTGCGAGTGATAACGTTGGTGTTACAAATGTAATCCTTTATTACAGAACTAAAGGTGATACTGCTTGGAAACAATTAACAATGTTAAAGCAAAATGATAAATATTCTGCAACTATATTTGGTTCTGAATTATCAATTGAAGGATTAGAATATTATATCGTTGCTAGTGATGGTGTAAATACAATCACTAAAGGCAATGAAGAATCGCCATATAGTGTATTAATTAAAGATTCATCTGCACTTGCAATGTATGGTGATGTTGATGGAGACGGAATTATTACAACAAAAGATGCATTAATGATTATTAAAGCAATTAATGGCGATCTAATATTAACAGATGATCAATTCAAGAGAGCTGACTTAAATAAAGATAATACTTTATCAAGTGTAGAAGCTTTAAGAATATTACAATATATTAATGGTAATGTAATAACATTAGAAATGTAAATAGGAGGTATACTATTATGAAGAAAAAAAGAATAGTTATCTTCCTAATAGCATTAAATTTAATATTACTTTCCATATTTATGATTAATATTAAAACATATGCAGATGAACAAATTTCAGTTAGTGCTGAAACAAGTTCAACGATGGAACAAGGTTCATCTGCATATTGTTATGTTAAAATTAGTTCATTAGAAAATGTTTCTTCAATTAATATTTCAGTTTATTTTGATTCAGATAAAATAGAAGTAATGAATAATTATAATCAAGTATCTGCTAGTTTATATGATTCATCAATTAATGATGATAATGTAAATTATTCATACATATTTGATGGTAATGGAGAAGCAACGGAAACATCTTTATTCTATTTTTATTACAAGGTTAAAGATGATTCAGCATTAGGTAATACATATTTTGATATTATTGTAACTGATGCATTAGATTCATCATTAAATGAATTAAATGTAAAAGGAAATAGATGTAATATAAATGTTATTGAAAAGAAAGTATCAAAAACTTGCTATGTATATAATAATACAAACTCTATTAATACAAAGATAGGACAGGAATTTGAAGTAAAATACTATTTTAGTACATATGATATTGCTTCTGGTTCAATGAATATTACTTATGATTATGATTTATTCGAATTAAAGAGTTATTCATTTGGACATTTCTTTGATGAAAAAATAAAAGATATAAATATTAATTTAAATGGTTCAGTATACATTTCTTTTTTAGGAACTGAACAAACATATAATACTGATATAATCACATTAACATTTAGTCCTAAAAAGAATATTACTGAAACATCAGTAATTAGTAATTCAGTAACTGATTTATATGATATTGATTTAAATAATATTAAATGTAGTAGTACTGATATTAATGTAAATTTAATTAAAGATGAATCATACATTGAAGATGCACCTAGAATGTATTTGAATGCATCTATGCAAAATAATAATAGTCAATGCTTATTAACTATTAAATTAGATGAAAATTCAAATCTTGGTGCTGGTGATTTTAATATTACATTTGATACTAATTATTTAGCATATAACTCATCAACCAAGATTTTATCAGCAACATATTTCAATGTTAATGATAAAAAGAAGGATGAAGGAATTATAAAATTTTCTATAATATCTTTAGAAAATATATCTAGTGAAACCGATGTTTTAACTATATTATTTGATATTAATCCAATATGTAGTGATCAATTAGTAGATTTTGGTATTACTGCAAGTGGTTTATCTGATTCATTAACTGATCCAATTATGTTAAATATGGTTGGATTGAATTATGAACTAATTAGTAATGGACATCAATATGGAGATTGGACTGTAACTACAGAACCAACATTTGATAATACTGGTTTGTTAACTAAAGTATGTCAAAATAATGTTGAACATACAGAAACTTATGTATTACCAAAGCTTAATAAAGATGATTATACATATAAAGTAGAAGCTAATCCTACTTGTACATTAACTGGTAAGGATAATTATACAATTATAGTTGATGGTCAATCATTTAAATTTGAAGTAATAACTGAAGCATTAGGTCATACCCAAGGTGAAGCTGTAAAAGAAAATAATGTTAATCCTACATGTGAAGCAGATGGACATTATGATTCAGTAGTATATTGTTCAGTATGTGGTGATGAATTATCAAGAGATACTATTACTGTTGATAAGTTAGGACATAATTATGGTAATGTAACTTATACATGGAATGGTGATAAGTGTACAGCAACAAGAGTATGTCAAAATGATAATACTCATATTGAGACTGAAACAGTGACAGGAATTTATGTAAAAGTAAGTGATGCGACATGTACATTAAATGAAACTGGAAAATATACAGTAACATTTGAAAATGAAGCATTTGAAGCACAAGAATCAGCCGTATTTGAAGTAACTAATACAAAGACTGGTCATAATTATGGTGAACCAGAATTTGTATGGACTGGATATACAGCTAAAGCAGTATTTACATGTGAAAATAATTCTAATCATATTGAAGAGATAGCAGCAACTATTACAAGTGAAATAACTACTAATCCAATATGTGAAGCTGCTGGTGTTAGAACTTATACAGCAACTGTAAAATTTAATGAAGTTACATATACAGATACTAAAGAAGAAACTCTAGAAGCATTAGGTCATGATTATGATTTTAATATATTTGAATGGGCTGAAGATGGAAAGAGTGCAAAAGCAGTTTATGTATGTCACAATGATGAAACTCATATTGTTAAATATGATGCAGAAATCACAAGTGAAGTAACAACAAATCCAACATGTATAAATAAGGGTAAAACAACTTATACAGCAACATATAAAGGTATATCTGATACTAAAGTATTAGAAGATATTAACGCATTAGGTCATACCCATGGAGAAGCAGTAAAAGAAAACAATGTTAAGCCTACATGTGAAGTTGATGGACATTATGATTTAGTAGTATATTGTTCAGAATGTGGTGAAGAATTATCAAGAGATACTATTACAGTTAATAAGCTAGGTCATAATTACAATTATAAATTTAATTGGGATAATGATTTATCTGGTGCCACATTAACTCTTACATGTCAAAATGATAATAGTCACACATTTACTATTCATTTGGATTCTTTAAAACAAGTTGTAAGTGTTGCAACTGCAACTGAAAAAGGTAAGAATACATATACAGTATCTTATACATATAATGGAACAGTATATGAAGATTCAAAAGATGAGATTATACCTGAATTAGGTCATATATTTACATATGGTGGAATAACTTGGAATGAAGATTATACTGCATATGCTACATTTACTTGTACAACTGAAGAAGATCATGTTGAGACTATTAATGCAGTAGTTACATTAGTAACAACAAATTCAACATGCGTTGTTGATGGTTTAAATCAATATACAGCATCAGTATCATTTAATGGAAATAATTACTCAGATATAAAAAATATCATATTGAAGGCCAATGGTCATACTCTAAAAGAAGCTGTTAAAGAAAATATAGTAAATGCGACATGTGAAACAGATGGCCATTATGATTCAGTAGTATATTGTTCTGTATGTAATGAAGAGATTTCAAGAGAAACAATAATTGTTAATAGATTAGGTCATGATTATGGCGAAGTTACTTATACTTGGAATGGGGATAAATGCACAGCAACAAGAGTATGTCATAATGATAATACTCATATTGAGACTGAAACAGTGACAGGAATTTATGTAAAAGTAAGTGACGCAACATGTACATTAAATGAAACTGGAAAATATATAGCAACATTTGAAAATGAAGCCTTTGAAGCACAAGAATCAGCCGTATTTGAAGTAACTAATACAAAGACTGGTCATAATTATGGTGAACCAGAATTTGTATGGACTGGATATACAGCTAAAGCAGTATTTACATGTGAAAATAATTCTAATCATATTGAAGAGATAGCAGCAACAATTACAAATGAAATAACTACTAATCCAACATGTGAAGTAACAGGTATTAGAACTTATACAGCAACTGTAAAATTTAATGAAGTTACATATACAGATACAAAAGAAGAAACTCTAGAAGCATTAGGTCATGATTATGATTTTAATATATTTGAATGGGCTGAAGATGGAAAGAGTGCAAAAGCAGTTTATGTATGTCACAATGATGAAACTCATATTGTTAAATATGATGCAGAAATCACAAGTGAAGTAACAACAAATCCAACATGTATAAATAAGGGTAAAACAACTTATACAGCTACATATTTAGGTATCTCTGATACTAAGGTTGTAGAAGACATTGCAGCATTAGGTCATACACATGGAGAAGCAGTAAAAGAAAATAATGTAAATCCAACATGTGAAGTAGATGGACATTATGATTTAGTAGTATACTGTTCAGTATGTGGTGAAGAATTATCAAGAGATACTATTACAGTTAATAAGCTAGGTCATAATTATGGTGAGTGGACTGTAACTATAAATCCAACGTTAAATATAACTGGTTTATTAACTAAAGTATGTCAACATAATAATACACATGTGGAAACTCATGTATTACCAATGCTTAATATTACTGATTATACTTATAAAGTAGAATCTAATCCTACATGTGTATTAACAGGTAAAGATAGTTATACAATTATATTAGATGGTCAAACATTTAAGTTTGAAGTTATAACTAGCGCATTAGGTCATATACATAATGATGCAGTAAAAGAAAATGACGTTCCTGCAATATGCGAAGCTGATGGACATTATGATATGGTTGTTTATTGTTCAGTATGTGGCGCAGAAATTTCACGCACAACTCATATTGTAAATAAGCTAGGTCATAATTATGGTGAAGTAACTTATACATGGAATGACAATAAGTGTACAGCAACAAGAGTATGTCATAATGATACTACTCATGTTGAAACTGAAATAGTAACTGGTACTTATGTAAAAGTTAGTGATGCCACATGTACATTAAATGAAACTGGTAAATATACAGCTACATTTGAAAATGTATTATTTGAAGCACAAGAATCTGAAGTGTTTGAAGTTATGGATACTAAGTTAGGTCATAATTATGGTGAACCTGAATTTGTATGGGATGAATATACAGCTAAGGCAGTATTTACTTGCACAAATGATGAAAATCATAAAGAAGAGATACAAGCAGTAATAACAAATGCCATTACAAAAGAATCTACTATTAATGAAGCAGGTATTAAATTATATACTGCAACAGTAACATTCAATAATAAAACTTATACAAGTACAAAGGAAGAAATACTTGATAAGTTAGATCCAATAGTTGAATTAAAGAAAGTAATAGATTCAATGTCTAAAACTGATAGTGCTGAAGTATTACAAGCTAAGCTTGCAAAAGCTAATCAATTATATTCATTAATTGAAAATAAAGAATCAGTTCAAGAAGAATATAATACATTAGAAGAATATCAAAATTATTATGAATCAATTACAAATCCTAATAATGATTCTAAAACTAATGGATTAAGTGGTGGTGCTATTGCAGGTATTATTACTGGTTCAGTTGTGTTGATTGCGGCAATTGGTGTTGGAGGATTCTTTATCTTGAAAAAGAAGAAATCGGTTTAAAAAACTAAAAACAGCTACAAAGTCAAAATCGATTTTGTAGCTGCTTTTCATTTACTTTAACATATCAATATAATTATTGATTATTTCAAGCATTGCTTTTACTGGCGAATATTCATCAAGATTTAATATGCCCTTAAATATTTTTGGTGTAAAGCCTGAAAATGCAATGGCATTACTATCTTTTTTTCTTTATGATATAATTGAATCTGGTGGGTGATACAATGTTTAGAAAATTAAATAGAGTTAAACAAGAATTAGAAAACTCTGAATGTAAAAATATATTAAAAGAAGAATTAAGAGGAGTATTATCATTAAATGGTGATGATGGATATCCATATGGTATGCCTATGAATCATTTTTATGTAGAAGAGGAAAATAGATTATATTTTCATGGTGGAATGATTGGATATAAGATGGATTGTATTAAGAAAGATAATAAATGCTCCTATTGTGTAATTAATAAGGGTGAAAAAAGATTAGATCATTGGTCACTAATATTTAAGAGTGTAATTGTATTTGGTAAAATACATTTAGTAGATGATATTAATGAAATTAAAAGAATTTCTAAATTATTATCATTTAAATTTACTAAAGATGAAAATGAAATAGATAATGAAATTAAATTGAGCTTAAATCATACTGCTATGTTTTATATAGATATAGAATATCTGACTGGTAAAAAAGTAAATGAAAGATAATTGGGTTTTATTGATAAAACATTCAAACCTGTGGTATAATATTTAGAAATATTTAATTAAGTAGTAAGAGGTAGTAAAGAAATGATTATTAAAGAAAATGCAAATGAAATTTTAAAGAATTTTGTTGAATCAGAAAAGGTTATTAGAGTTTATGATTCATTAAAAATTGGTATCGAAAAGGATAATTTAGTTATTATTGATACATTTTTACAAAATTTATTAAATCAATTATTTTTAGAGCTTCCAAAAACAATTGAATTAGAGGATTCTGATATTAAAGAAAATAATCCTAAAACAGAATCAATTAAAAAATTTGTAGGTGGTGCTGATAAGAGATTTGGCGTTGGTTTAGATTTAGTTTGCAACTATATCTTAAAGAATAAGAAGCTATGGTTTAATTTCCAAGGCTTATCTGTAAATGAAAATGCTAATGCTATTAAATTCTTTGAGGATAAGGATTTAGAATATTCATCTAATGATGAGGTTATATCTGTATATAACACTATGATTGAGGGATTAAATAAATTCTATTCAACTGATGTTTTAAAAGCTATTGAGCTTTAGGAGTAAATATGGCTGATTTAATGAAGGAACAGCTAAAAAAGGAAGAAAAGGAATTAAAGCTTTTAGAAAAAAGGAAGAAAAAGGAAGAGAAAGCTTTAAGACGTGAAAGAAAAAAAGCTATTGATGATGTCGATTTAATGATTAAAGAGGAAAAGAAAAATCGACCATTAACTGAAGAAGAATTATTAATAAGACAAAAAAATGAGCCACCTCATTTATCTATCTTAGAAGAGATAGGAAATTCAGTTACTCATTGTTCAGGTGCTATACTTGGTGTAGTAGCATTAGTTATGATGCTTTTGAAATCTACAGATGGTAAAATGGTTTTAGCATCTATAGTATATGGATTAAGTATTATAATTATGATGCTTATGAGTGGCTTATATCATGCTTGGAAATCAGGCTCTACTGTAAAAAGATTATGGAGAAGATTTGATTATTCAAGTATATATCTATTAATTGGTGGTACATTCGCTCCACTTCAATTAATAGAATTAAATCAAAATAATAATGTTCCAATCTACTGGGGCTATATCTGGTTTTCTGTTATGTGGGCATTAATTATTACAGGTATTACATTTACATGTATATTTGGACCAGGTAGAGTTAGAAAAATAAATTATCCTTTATATTTTACTATAGGATGGACAGGATTAATTTATTTACCTATTTGGATAATTCATGAAAGATATGCATTATTATTTTGGATTTTAGGTGGAGGAATAGTTTATACTTTAGGTATGATTCCTTTTGTTAAAAAGGGAGTTAAGGGTGCTCATTTCATTTGGCATTTCTTCGTATTAGCTGGAGCCATTACTCAATTTATAGGTATTTATTTATATGTATATTGTTAAATAAAAGGGGGATATTATGGATAAAGTATTTGACACTATTTTAGATGGTTTTTATAAGAATAAAGTAGATTATAAGCTTATTATGGATAATAAAGAAGAAATTATTAATCATAAGAATGAACTAATCGAAAACGTAAATAGAATAATGAATGGAAATACTTCAGATCCTCTAATTATTTATTCTATTATTTTACTTGCGACTATAGGAGAAAAAAGTATTTTCCCTACATTAGTAGATGTATTTAATTTAAAGCAAGAAAGAACTGAAACCCTATTTGGAAATACTATTTATGATATCTTTTCACCTATTATGGTAAATACATTTGATGGTAATTATCATTTAATAGAGGAAACATTGTTAAATGGTAAAAGAAGTGATATGGAGCGTGGAGTATTATTCTTAGCTTATGCAGGAATCTGTATTACAAATAAAAAGCCATCTAGATTAGTTAATTTCATTAAATCTAATTTAGATAATGCTCCATATACTGATTTTTATGATGATATCGTAGATGTATATTTAGATTATAAGCTAGATAGCTTAACTGTAATAGTTAAGGAATTATGGCTAAAGAATAAGCTAGATGTTGATATGCATGGTGCATATTATACTATATTAGATGATTATCTAAAGGGTTTAGCAGATGATGATAATTCAATTTATAAATTATATCAGGTATATGCTAATTATTCTGAGATAATTAATTTACCTGATAATAAAATGAATTTAGATTATTATATTCAAATTGATAATGTAGATGATAAATTATTTGAATATATTAATAATAATCAATATAAGGGTGATTATAAAAAATATTTAGATACATTACTTCGTGTATCTAAGCTAGATGATTTATATCCTGAAACTGAAATTAAGCATGAAATTACTACAGTAGCTAGTGATGTTGAAATTGATAAAATATTATATAGATTCTTTAAGATTGAAGCTGTAGTATATGATAATGATGAAAGAGAAGATATTAATAATTTCATGAAGGATTATTATGATGATGTAATTGATCAATTTGAAAAATATTTAAAGGATAATAATTTCTCTTATGATGATTATGATAATAGTAGATCTATTCATTTTATAACTCAAGAGCTTTATGATTAAAAAAGAAAGTCCAAGATTAATATCTTGGATCCTTTTTATTTATATATTCATTTATTAAATTCTCATATTTTAATCCATAATCATGGAATTGGTCATCTACTGTATTTTCGATTGCGTCATAGATAAAATCAGTAGAAAAATCGATAGCACCCTTAATAGGTAGGCCCTTATTAATATATGCAACAATTAATGAAGAGAATAAATCACCTATACCAGGATATGATTTATCTAGCTTTTCTTTTATGATTGTTGTTTTAGTTAAACCATCATATGAAACACAGCCTATAGAATATTCATCATCCATTACGCTTGTAATAATTATATTTTTACTACCTAATCCTACAAGCTCTGAAATAAGCCCATTTATATAGCTATCATCATGATATTCACTATAATCATATCTTGTCATTAAACAAGCCTCTGTGACATTAGGTATTATAAAATCTGCAATGCTTGATAAATCAATATATCCTGAAATTATATCTATATCTAAATTAGAATCTAAATCACCATTTTTACCCATGCTAGGGTCTACTATAAATAAGCCATCATCCTTTAAAAGATATTCTTTAGCTTCCTTTATAATATCAAATTGCTTACCATTTGTAATTTTTCCTACATAGATAGTGTCAAATTGGATATGCTCTGATTTATAATGGTCGATTGTTTTTTCCATAAAATCAGTTAAATCCATATTTACTATATCAGTAAATCCTATATTATGTGTTGATGAAATAGAAGTAGGTAATAAAGCTACCTCATTTCCAAATGCTGATAATATAGATACTGCTATATTTGAAGATGCTTGGCCATAACATGTTATTTCTTCAATTACTAATATTTTTTTATTATCCATATTATTACCTCGCTTTCTCCTAAATAATTATACAATAAAAAAATAAATATTTATATTTAAAATTTATAATTTTACAACTATTTTAAAACGTGTTAAAATTTTTATAGATAGTGCGAGGTATAAAAAATGAGAATATTAACTGAAAATGAAAAGAAATATGAATCTATTATGATGCTAGAGGAAGCATCAAAGAAGGATATTAAATCAATTAAAAATCATTATAAATTTAAAGCTAAGGTAGATTATTTTACACCAATGCTATGTGTTGCATTTATAGCATTATTAATTGTAGGTATTGTATTTTTTGCTAGTAAATCAGTAGCTGGTGGTATAGTTTGTATTATATTATCTATTATTTCTTTAATTGGGGGTATTTTATTATATCTAGCTAATAGAAAAAAATATTGGGCATTATTTTCTAAATTTTATAGTGACGCTATAGAAAAGAATGGAAAGATTAAATATGATGGCTATAAGGTAGTATCAAATACATTCCCTTTATATATTAATTGTGATAATGAATTAAAGGCTATCACATTTAATTATCAGGATAAGAATGCGATATTTTGTGAATATGATGATATCTTAAATTTTAGTGTATATTATGATGATAAGGAAACAGACGATGCTAGATTAAATGAAGCTTATGATGCTGATATATATTATATATTATTAACATTTAATAATAAGAAGACTGCTAAAATAGAATTTTCTAATAAGATTAAAAGCTTTGATTATAAATATTTAAAGGAAGAAAATAAAAATTCTATTAATAATATAGTAGATATTTTAAATGCTATTATTATGAAAAACGAAGTAAAATAAGAGCCTAGAGCTCTTTTTTTGTTGTTTGAAAGAAAAATTAACACAATTTTTTATGAAAACGTTTTAAATTTTTCTTGATACCTAAAAAAAAGCATTGTATAATTAAATTAGTGCTTACGGGCGAAAGGAGTTAAATAGGTTTTATGGAAGGTAAGGTTAAATGGTTCAACGCTGAGAAGGGTTATGGCTTTATTGTACCTGAGAATGGAAAGGACGTTTTTGTACATTTTAGTGCAATCGTATCTGAAGGCTACAAGACTTTAGAGGAAGGCCAAACTGTAACATTTGATCTTGAGGATGGAGAAAGAGGACCTCAAGCTAAGAATGTTGTTAAAGTTCAAAAATAATTTTTCTGGCTATGAAACCGAACCTTAATAAAGTTCGGTTTTTTTCTTTATTTTAGAATTTTAATAATTTTTTTTAAAAAAGACCAATAAAAATTAAAATTTGTTTGTTTAGAGTATGTAAAGAAAAAGAAAGCGTTTGCAAGACGAAAGGAAAAATGTTATGAAAAAGAGAAAAATATTATTAGGATTAGCTATGGCAGCAATGTCAGTATTTACATTAGCATCTTGTGGTGATGACACACCAGCAACTCCAGGAACAAATATAGTTGATAATGGTGGAACTGATACTCCAGGAACAGATGGACAAGGTAATACTGGTGGTACTGATGGCCAAGGCCAAGGTGGAGGTACTGATGGTCAAGGCGGAGGCACTGAAGGACAAGGCGGAGGTACTGAAGGACAAGGCGGAGGTACTGAAGGTCAAGGTGGTACAACTGGTGGTAGTACATCTAATGTCGATGAATCTCATGTTGTTTCTGAAAATCCAGGCGAAGTTGTGACTTCAGGTGAAATTAAAGTTTTAGCTTCAGCTGGTAAAAATGAAGGCGGAACTATTACTTTTAATAAGGTAGATGAGGCTGATTCATATAATATTTATGTAGATGGTAATAAGGTAGATGAAAAGATTGCTTATACTCAGGTTTTCTCTACTTATGCTAGAACTGATTTATTTGGCTTAAAGGCTGGTAATCATAATGTTGAAATTGCCGCTGTTAAGGATGGTAATGAATCTAATGGAATTAAGACTAAGGTTTCTTTAAATATTTCAGCATATGATAGATCAGGCTATGCTCATTTTAAGAACACTGAAGGTGTTGGTGGATATAATGATGATGGTACTTTAAAGGAAAATGCTATCGTATTATATGTTACTGATGATAATAAGAATTCAGTTGAATTATCATATAAGGGTAAGACTGTAAGAGGTATTGGTAATATCTTAAATTCAGTTGGTCAAGCATGTGGTGAAACAGGACATGAAACTGAATGTAAAAAGGTATCTAATGGTAAGGAGTATTATGGAAAGGGAAATACTAACCAAGGTATTTTATTAGATTTAGCATTAGATAATATTCCTCTAGTTGTAAGATTTGTAGGATGTGTATCTGATTCAGGCTTATACGCACCTGGTACATTTGATGCAAAATCAGCATCTAAGATTGAAGGCTTAACTGGATATGATTCAGTTGATTGTGGTGGTAGTACAGGTGACAATGGTCACATGGCTCGTATGAAGAGTGCTAAGAATTTAACATTTGAAGGTGTAGGTAGTGAAGCTACTATTGATGGATGGGGATTCCATTTAATTTGTGAAACTGCTTATAAGGATCTAGCAAAGAATTTCGAGGTTAGAAATTTAGCATTCATTAACACTCCTGAGGATGCAATTGGTATGGAGGGTCAGGAAACTGAATCTACATTAACAATTACAGCAGCAGTAGAAAGATGCTGGGTTCACCATAATACATTTATATCTCCAAAGATTTCATCTCCTGCAGAAAGCGATAAAAGCGAGGGTGATGGTTCTTGTGACTTTAAGCGTGGACGCTATTTCACATGTAGCTATAACTATTTTGAGGATTGTCATAAGACTAACCTAGTTGGTTCATCAAAGACTAGTGTTCAATATAGCTTAAGCTATCATCATAATATTTGGTATAATTGTGCAGCAAGACAGCCTCTTGCAAGGCAAGCAAATATTCATTTCTATAACAATTTAATTATGGGTACAACTGATACTGTATCATCTTTAAGAGCTAATTCTTATATGTTCTCTGAGGGTAACTATTATATGGGCTGCTCAAGAGTAGTTGAGGCTAAGAGTGAAAATGGTGTTGGTACTTGTAAGTCATTCAATAATGTATTAGTTGGATGCTTCAATAATTATGATGCAACTGTTGCAACAAGCCGTGAGCAGCAGGTTGAATCATCAGGATGCAAGGATAATGCAACTAATACATGCTTTGCTAATTTCGATACAAATCCTGAATTATTCTATTATGATGCAACAAATAAGAGAAGTGACTGCTATTTAACAACTGCAGCTCAAGCAAGAATTGATTGTATTAAGACTGCAGGTTCTGCATATAGATTAGAAGCTGGTAAGTGTAAGGTTTCTGCTGATTCAACAAATATTACAACAACTGAGTCTAGTGAAACAATTGATGGAGCTAAGACTTTAACAATTGCTAAGGGTAAGAATATTCTAAAGGTATTTACAGTTACATCTCCTGTAACTATTACAATTGCCGCAACATCTAAAGCAGGCTTTGATGCAGGATATTTATTAAAGATGGATGGTACATTAGTATTAGCATTATCTGATTCTAAGAAGACTGCAGTACTAGAAAATGGTGTTTATGTAATTGCAACTAGTGTTTCATTCACAGGAAACGATGGTAAGAATGATAAAGAAACAACTGTTACTGAATGTACATTTGCTCCATATGATTCAGCAGAATTAAATGATAAGCTAATTGCTAATTATAATACAGCTGTAGCTGCAATTCCATCTACTGTAGCATTTACTGAAGAATGCTATCAAGCAATTAAGTCAGCAATGGATATTTATGCTACATTAGGAAGTCTTCAATCAGAAATTACAGATTATGATTCAAAGGTTGTAGCTGCATTAAATCAATATAAGGAATTAGGAAAGACTCAAATTGAGGCTAAGATTTCAGCAATTGGTACTGTAAATAGTGAGTCAGGTCCAGCAATTACTGAAGCTAGAAGCTTATATAATACATTTACATCAAGATTTAGTAATGTAACAATTTCTAATTATGCTGTATTAACTGCAGCTGAAGAAGCATATTCTTCATTTGCAGTAGATGCATGTAAGAATGCAATTTCAGCAATTGGTAATGTAACATTAGATTCTAAGACAGCAATTGAAACTGCTGAAGGCTTATATGCTTTATTAGATGATTCACAAAAGAATGATGTTACAAATTATGCTACATTACAAGAAGCAAGAGCTACTTATAATTCATTAGTAAAAGTAAAAGAAGTTGAAGATTTAATTGCAAATGCTGATTTAGCAAATATTACAAGCTTAAAGAATGTAATTGATGCTTATAATCAATTAACAGCTGAACAAAAAACTCAAATAACTAATACATCAAAGTATTCAGATATTAAAGTTAATTATGTTGTATTAGCAATTGATGCTTTACCTTCATCAATTACAATGAGTGATGGTACTGCCATTACTACTGCAAAAACTGCATATGATGCTTTAAGTGATACAGAAAAAGCAAAGGTTACTAATTACTCAAAATTAGAATCAGCAATCGCAGCATACAATGATTTAGCATCTAGTCTAGTAAAATGGTCATATGATGGTAAATATAAATCAGATTTAATTACTACAACAGGTTCTTCAACTACAAAAGGTAAGATTACAGTTGATGGTGAAGAATTTACTACAGCTTTAAAAATAAATAGTAAAGCCTCAGTAACATTTAACTTAACAACTTCTAAAAAAATCACAATTTATGCAACTAATGGAACATCATTAGACATAGATGGAACTGTTGTTGCTTTAGGTGATATTGTTAATTATGAATTAACTGCTGGTTCTCATACTATTAAGCAAGGGAAAGGTGAAACATATTTATTTGTGATTGTTCTAGAATAATTTCTGGATTTAAGAGAGAATTATCGAATTGATAATTCTCTTTTTTTTCTCAAAAAAGATTAAAAAACTATTAAAATTCATAATTTTATTCCATATAAAAAGTTTATTTTATAAAACCAATATTTGATTAAAAAGTGGCATTATTGATCATATAATTGTTAATGTATGGAGGTCTTTA
Organism: Caryophanales bacterium UBA7004; assembly: GCA_002449755.1. Taxonomy (GTDB): domain Bacteria; phylum Bacillota_I; class Bacilli_A; order Acholeplasmatales; family Anaeroplasmataceae; genus Anaeroplasma. Next base: position 36,621 of record DJXM01000061.1, on the reverse strand, counting down.
TATCAGCATTATAGAAAGTAAAAATTGGTTTTTTCGGAAAGAAAAGACAACATTTGTTATACTTTGTTGACAAAAAAACCATTGAAATATATAATTTCATTAGAAGGGTGATTGTTATGAAGTACTATAATGATTTATTTAAATTAGGTATTTTTACGTTTTCTGATGCTTTAAATATTATTGGTAATTTATCTAATACAAAACATGAAATTTCAAATTTAATAAAAAAAGGATATATAAATCGAATTAAGAAGAGTTTATATAGTGTTATTGATTTATCAACCCTAGATGATTATAATAATCGTTTCGTTATAGCATCTCATATAACAGATGATTCTTTTATATCATATCATTCTGCCTTCGAGTTTTATGCTTGCTATAATCAGGTATTTTATGACGTTTATGTTTCATCATTGAAAAAGTTTCAATCATTTTCCTATTCTGATTATAATTATAGATATTTTGAAACAAATTCTCTTACTCAAGTTGAAGTGATTCAGGGAGTTAAAGTTACATCCATTGAAAGGACAGTTGTAGATTCGATAAATATGCTTGGAAAGGTAATGGATGTAGAAGAATTAGTTAAATGTGTAGATTTAATACATGTGTTAAATGAAGAAAAATTAAAAGAGATTTTATTGGAATATAATAAAGATGTATTATATCGTAAGGTTGGATATTTTCTTTCTTTCTATAAAAATGAATTTAATCTAAGTGATTCCTTTTTTGTATTTTGTTTAGAAAATTCTAATATTAATAACAAAGGATATATTTCTCATAATGAATTAAATAAATTAGTTTATATTAAAAAATGGGGAATATACGCATATAAAGATATCCATCAATTAGTTGATAAGGGTGGAAATATAGATGTTTAAATATAATAGACAAGAAATTAAATTATTAGCTATGGAAAATAATTTTATTGCAAATAATGTTGAAAAGGTGTTAAGATTGTGCGATGTTCTTGATTTTATAAATGAAAATAAAATATCGCAATACTTAGCTTTAAAAGGTGGCACTGCAATTAATTTATTTTTGCTTGGCTTAGAAAGACTGAGCATTGACATAGATTTTGATTTCTTGATTAATTTAACAAAAGATAATTTAGTATTAATTAGAAATGATATAAAAAACACTATTACTGGTTTTATGTTAAATGAAGGCTATTTTTTAAGTGATAAATCCAAATTTACACATTCGTTAGATTCTTTCGTATTTTCTTATAATACTACTTCAAATTCTAAAGATATATTAAAAATTGAAATTAATTATTCAAATAGAGTACATATTTTGAATGTTAAAAATGATTCAATCTTAATCGAATTAAATAGAAGAGTATGCATTAATAGATTAGATGATTATGAACTAATTGGTTCAAAAATTAATGCTTTAATTTTAAGGACAACTCCTAGAGATGTATATGATGTTTATAAGTTGCTAAATAGATTTAATTTAGAAATGCCATATATACGAAAAGTAGTTATATTCTATTTATCGCTAGGTAGTGATATTCCGTTAAATATGGATTTTTTATTTTTAAGATTCTATGAAAAAATTAGATTGATTAATTACAATAAATTACGTGAAACTCTAATTCCTGTTTTGCATAGGAGCGAAAAAATAGATATTGTTGAAATGGTAGATGAAGTAATTAAATTTGTAAAATTAATTTTTGAATTAGGTAATGATGAAAAAAATTATATAAATAATTTTAATGATGGTAATTATAGACCAGATATTTTGTTTTTGGGATATAAGATAAATGACTTATCTAATCATCCGATGGCTTTATGGAAAATAAAAAATATTTAATTTTTTTTGATATTTACCAATAAATATTAATCTTTCTTTGTTAGTATTATGTAAGCGTTTTAGAAACGCAAATATAAACGAGTAAAGGAAGAGAAAAAATGAAATTAAAAAAGTATATTTCTTTAGGTTTATTAGCAGTTGGAGCTTTAAGTTTAGCATCTTGTGATACTAATACACCTCAAGCTAATGTTGAAAATATAGTAGATAATGATGCTAATACAGGTAGTGAGAATACTAATAATGAAAATAATAATACAACAGAACAAAAAACTGATAATCAAGGTAATCAGGTAACTGATAATACTATTGTTGATAACAATACAGATATTGATGTTACTGGTAATAAGCTACCTACAATTACAAATTCTGAAAATAAATTAAATATTACATTATGTAATGGTGATCAGGAATCATTATATGCTGAATTTAATCCTGTTACAGATGCTACAAGCTATAATGTATATGTTAAGGGTGGACAATATGCTAATTTCACTAAGATGGATGAGCAATTAGTAAGATTATATAAGAAGGATAATAAGCAATATTATAGAGCCGATGTTGTAGGCTTAAAGAAGGGTGCTTATGAATTAAAAATTGTTCCTGTTATTTCTGGAAACGAAGTAGAATCTAAGGGAAATACTGTAAGTGATATTAATGTTATTTCTTATGATAGAACAGGCTTTGCTTTCTCATCTATTTCAGAGCTTAAGGGTGAAGCACCTGGTGCTTATAAAATGGATGGTACATTAAAGGATAATGCACAGGTTATTTATTTAACTGAATCAAATAAGAAAACAGTAAAGGCAACTATTGGTGGTGTTAGCTGTACTGGTATTGCTGAAATAACACAAAATTTAAAAACTAAAAAGACAACTAATCCAGTTGCTATTAGAGTAATTGGTAAGGTTACAATTCAGGATACTATTTGTAATGATTTAAGCAAGTGGTATTGTATGGGTATTAAGCAAGGCTCTAATTTAACTATTGAGGGTATTGGTAATGACGCTACTATGTATGGTGGTGGTGTTGGCTGTAATGATTCAGTAAGTGTTGAATTTAGAAATTTAGGATTTATTGAATGGGGCTCATTAAATGCAGATTCTGATGCTATTGCAATGCAAGGCTCAAGAAATGTATGGGTTCATGATAATGATATTTTCTATGGACATAAGCAATCAGGAGACCAGGCTAAGGGTGATGGTTCTTGTGATTTAAAGGATGATTCACAATATGTGACTATTGCATATAACCATTTCTGGGATTCTGGTAAGATGAGCTTATGTGGTATGAAGAGTGAATCAGGAGAAAATTATATTTCTTATCATCATAACTGGTTTGACCATTCTGATTCAAGACATCCAAGAATTAGAACTATGACAGTTCATGTATATAACAATTATTATGATGGTGTATCTAAATATGGTGTTGGTGCAGTAAAGGGTGCTCAGTGCTTCGCAGAAGGTAACTATTTTAGAAATTGTAAGGATCCATTCTTAGTTGGTGGCTTTGGTACTGATGGTGCTGCAAGTAAGTCAACATTTAGTGGTGAAACAGCAGGATTCATTAAAGCATATAATAATCATATTGAGGGTGCTACATCATTAATGTATGCAAATGCTGAAGCAGGAGTTGCAGGTTCAACTAAGGCTGGTACAGCAACAAATTCTGATGCTTATTTAGCATCAACAAGAGATGAGGTTATAGGAAGCTCATATACTAATGGAGTAGCTTATTCTAACTTTGATACAAAGGTAGATTTAGGTGTAGAAGCTTCTCATATTCAATCTCCTGAAAAGGCAAAGGAAACTATTATGTCTTATGCCGGTAGAACTCAAGGTGGAGATGTTTCATATCAATTTGATAATTCAACAGCTGATACAAGCTATGATATTGATACTACATTAGCTAATTTAGTAATTGGATATAAGAGTAATGTTGTATATATTTATGGTATTGAAGGTGCTGTATCACAACCAACAGAAAATACTAATACAGAAAACACAAATACTGAAAATCAAGGTAATACTGAGAATCAGGGAAATACAGAATCTGAAAATGGTTCATTCAATGTAAGCTTTGCAAATTCTAGTGTGACAACTGGTAAGGCAACAACTATTTATGAAAATTCATCTATTAAGGTATATACAGAAAATAAGGTTAATGCAGTGGAAGCTAATGGATTAAAGTTTGATAATGGCAAATCATTTGCAGTTGAAAACAAGAGTAGTGAGGCAATCACAGTTGTATTAACATTTGTTGGTAATGGTTCTGGAAAAAAGTTTGATTATGATTCAAAAACAATTACTTTTGATAAGACACCAGTTGAATTAACATTAAAGCTAGAAGTAGGTGCTAAAATAACATTTACATCTGGTGGTGGAGCATATTTAAGTGCTATTAGAGGATAAATAATACCTTCCCCCGAGTATGAATTTATTTATCTTATAATATATATAGAAGGAATGGTTAGAAATAACCATTCTTTTTTATTCATTTATACTAATTTTAATTTTTTAAACAAATGTGAACATTAACAAATAAAAAGTAGAATAATTGCTTTATATGTAGTACAATATTATAAAGGTATCTATTAAATCTTTTATCAATATTTTTGTTTTTTATATATGAATATATAAATTACATCTTTCGGAGGTATTTTATGCTATTAGAAGATATTTTAAAGGTTAGTGAATTATTTCCTAATGAGGTTGCGATAATTAGAGATAATGAAAGAATAACTTATAAGGAATTAATTTCTTATGCTAAAAGAATAGCAAATAAATTAAATAAACTAGGAGTAAAAAAAGGTGATTATATCACTATTGAAATAGCTAGAGGCTATAAATATGTAGCAGCTATGCTAGCTTCCTGGATGGTAAATAGTGCTTTTGCGGCATTAGATAGTAATTACCCTATAGATAGATTAGATTATATTGCGAGTGACTGTCATGCCAAGGTTAGAATCAATGATTCATTCTTTTTTGATTTAGGAAATGATGAAATTGATGAAATAATATATCCTAATGCCTTTGATTCATCACTTTTAGTTTATACATCTGGTTCAACAGGTAAGCCTAAGGGAGTATTACATTCTCAACAAAGTATGCTTGATGCCTCTATTAGAGTTGCTAAGGTATGTGATGGTCTAGATTATAAGAAAAAAGGAGATATATTTGGTCACCCAATTCCTTTTAGCTTTGTTGCGGGACTTTGTGTTTTATATGGAACAATGCTTTCTGCAATGACTTCATATATTGTTCCATATAATGTTGTAAGAGATCCAAAACTTATGAGTGATACAGTATATAAAAATAATATATCTATAGCTTATATTCCTCCTAAGATGCTTCATGTATTTGAAAATAAAAATAATACATTAAAATTTGTATTTACAGGTAGCGAAAAGGTTACTAATTTATATAGAGATGATTTTGTAATCATTAATGGCTATGGCTCAAGTGAAACTGGTGGTGCTGTCACTTTCTTTAAAATTGATAAAAAATATGATAATACTCCAATAGGAAAGCCAGTATTAAATGAAAAGGTATATATTTTAGATGAAAATGGAAAAGAAGCTATAGAGGGTGAAATGTGTATAGCTGGTAATTTTTCTTTAGGCTATTTAAATTTAGAAGAGGAAACAAAAACTCATTTTATTCCTAATCCATTTAAGGATAAGGATGGCTTTGATGTTTTATATAAAACAGGCGATATAGCCAAAAAATTAGATGACGGAAATTTCTTATATGTAAATAGAAAAGACTGGATGATTAAAATAAATGGTCAACGTGTAGAGCCAGGTGAAATAGAAGGCACAGTAAGAGGAATAGATGGTATTTTAGATTGTGCAGTTAAGGATTTTATAGGTAAAGCCAAACAAACATGTATTGCCCTATATTATGTATTAAAGCCTAATTCTAATATTAATGTAGATGACATAAAGAAGGTAATTAATAATAAATTACCTAGCTATATGATGCCATCATATTTTATGAAATTAGATAAATTACCATTAAATGCTAATGGTAAATTAGATAGAAAGGCATTACCTAATATTGATATTACATCAAAGATTGAATATGTAGCACCTAAAACTAAGGTGGAGCGTGAATTAGCTAATGCCTTCCAAAAGGCATTAAATATTCCATCTATTGGTATTAAGGATGATTTTTTCGATTTAGGTGGAGATAGTATTAGTGTAATGATTTTAGTAGAGGCATGCCAAAATTTAAATTTATCTACTAAGCTAATTTATGAAAATAGAACTGTAGAAAATATCGCTAAAGCATTAAAGGCTAATAAAAATGATTTAATTGATATTGATTATAAAAATGGTGAATTCCCATTAAATCAGGCTCAATTAGGTATCTTCTTAGAATCAGATAGAAGAGAGGGTGAAATAGCCTATAATAATCCAATTCTATTAAAATTCAGTAAGGATATAGATGAGGATAAATTAAAGAATGCAATTGAAAAAACAGTATTAAATCACCCAGGATTATTAACAACAATTAAATTAGATGATAATAATTTACCAGTAATGAAATATAATCCTGAATTTGAAAATAATATTTGTGATTTAAGATATGTTACAGAGGATGTATTTAAGGAAATTAAGAATGGACTTATAAGACCATTTTTAATAAAAAAGGATAGATTATTTAGATTTAAATTATATAGAACTAAGGATAATTTATATTTATTCATGGATATTCATCATATCATTTTTGATGGTGGTTCTATGAGAATAATGATGCCTGAAATATCAAATAATTATTATGGTAAGGAAGTAAAGGGTGAAGATTTTACTGCATATCATTATGGATTATATGAAGAAAATGAAAGAAAAAAGGAATCATATGAAATTGCTAAAAAATGGTATTTAGGAGAATTTTCTGATATCGAGGAGGTATCTATCCCTCAAGGAGATAAAAAGGATAACGATATTAAATTTAGTGAATTAAAGGTAAATTTAGATATCGATATAGAAAAGCTAAAAGATTTCTGTATCCTTAATCAATTAACTTTAAATGCAGTAACAACTGCGGCATTTGGTTATTTATTATCTATTTATACAATGAATAAAAAGGCAGCATTTTCAACAGTTTATAATGGACGTCATGATATAAGAGTAGCCAATACTGTATCTATGTTTGTTAGAACTCTACCTGTATTATGTAAGATTGAAAAGGATATTGATACTATAGATTATATTAAAAATGTTAAGGATCAATTAATGAAATCTATGGTAAATGATATTTATTCATTTAGAGAATTAGCATCTCAATCAGGATATACATCTGATATATTATTTACATATCAGGGTGATTTATTTGAAATATTTAATATGAATTTATTAAAATGCCAACAGGAGAATTTAGCATTTAATGCGACTGGTGAGAAGCTATCATGTCAACTATTCCCATTAAATAATAAATTAGTATTAGATATTCAATATCATGGAAATATTTATTCTGAAAAATGGATTATTGATTTTTCAAAGAGATATGAAAAGATATTAAATGATTTTTTAAATATAACAAAGCTTTCTGATGTTAAATTAGTAACTAAGGAAGAAGAAAAAGAAATAATAAAAATATCTAAGGGTATTGATTTAGATTTTAATAAGAATGAAACATTTGTTGATTTATTTTTAAATTCAGTTAAAGCTACTCCTAATAAGAGAGCTATTGTTGCTAAAAATGGAGAATATACATATAAGGAACTAGATATTTATTCTAATATCATTGCTAATTATTTGAAGGAAAAGGGTATAAAAAATAGAGATTTTGTTGCCTTAAAAATGTCTAGAATTAAGGAATTTGTACCTGCAATTATAGGTATCCAAAAATCAGGTGCTGCCTATATTCCAATTGACCCAGCATATCCTAATGATAGAATCGAATATATGGTAGAGGATTCTAAGGCTAAGCTAATATTAGATGATTCATCTATTATTGATATTTTAAATAAGCATAAAAATATTAAAGCTATTAATAATTCTAAGTCTAAAGATCCAGCCTATATGATTTATACATCTGGTTCAACAGGTAAGCCTAAGGGTGTAGTTATTTCTAATTTATCATTAAGAAGCCTAATTGCTTGGAGAGTTAAGCAATTTAATTTAAATAAGGATACTGTAAGTGGATTACATGCTTCATTTTCTTTTGATGCATCTATAGTTGATCTATTCCCTCATTTTACAGTTTCAGGAGAATTACATATATTATCAGAAGAATATAGAATGGATTTAGATCTAATTTATAATTATATTAACGAAAATAAGATTATAGGTATTACTATGTCTACTCAAATAGGTATGTCATTATTAAATACTCATCCTGATGTTAAATTAAAATACATATCATTAGGTGGAGAAAAATTCCTACCTGTAGCTAAGACTAATGTCAATATTTATAATGAATATGGACCTACAGAATTTACTGTTGCATCATCATTCCATTTAGTAGATCAAGCTAAGGATATTGATGTACCTATTGGTAGGGCAGTTCCTAATTCATATTCATTTATTTGTGATATAAATGGTAATTTATTACCTTTAGGCATGAAGGGTGAATTATGCCTTTCTGGCTTACAAATGAGTGATGGCTATTTTGAAAGAGAAGAATTAAATAAGGAAAGATTTGTTGATACTAAATTTTTACCTGGTGCTAAAATGTATAGAACTGGAGATTTAGCTAATTATAATTCAAATAATGAATTAGAATATGTTGGAAGAATTGATTTCCAGGTTAAATTAAGAGGATTTAGAATTGAACTTGGTGAAATTGAAAATGTGGCATCATTATATGATGGTATAAAACAAGTAATTGCTTTAGTAAAAAATAAATTATTAGTTTTATATTATACTAAGGATAAAAAGATTAATGAATCTAAATTAAAGGATTTCATGAAGGAAAGATTAACAGATTATATGGTTCCTTCAATCTTTGTTGAGCTAGATACTATGCCACTAAATCCTAGTGGAAAGATTGATAGAAAAGCACTTCCTGATGTTAAAAGAGTAACTAAAGATATCGTTTCACCTAGAAATGATATTGAAGAAGCTATTTATGATTTATTATCAAGCATAATAGGATATAGTGAATTTGGTGTTTTAGATGATTTTAATGATGTAGGATTAACATCACTAAGCGCTATGCAGCTATCATCACTTTTATCTACTAAGGTTAATAAGCCTATTAAGGTTTCTGATTTAGTTAAATATAATACAATAGAAAAATTAGCTAATTTTATAAATAAGAATGATAATGAATCTATAGATTATGAAATATTAAAGGATTATCCTTTAACTATGGCTCAGCGTGGTATTTTAACAGAATGCCTAGCCCATCCTAATACGACTATTTATAATGTTCCAACTCTTATTACATTACCTAGTGAATTAGATATAGATAAATTAATTGTTTCTATAGAAAAAGCAATTGATGCTCATCCATATTTAAAATGTAGAATTATATCAGCTAATGGTGATTTTAGGGTTTTAAGAAATGATGATTCAAAAATTAATATTCATGTTATGAATTTAGATGATATTTCAAATATTGAATCATTAGTAAAGCCTTTTGATATATTAAATGATGAATTAGTAAGATGCTACATATTAATAGGAGAAAAAGAAAATAAATTCCTATTTGATGCTCATCATATAATCTTTGATGGAGAATCATTAGATTCTATTATGAAGGATATAGATGAAATATATAAAGGTAATGAAATAGAAAAGGAAAAATATTCTGAATTTGAATTAGCATTAGATGAGGAAAGATTACATAATAAAGAAGGCTATAATGATGCTAAAGCATATTATGATAGATTATTAGAAGGAAGAGATACAGACTGTCTATTAGTTAATGATATTAATGAATCTAATAACAAAAAAGGTGATATAAGCATTGATATTAAGATTGATAAGGATAAATTAAATTCATTTATTCAGGATAATAAGGTAACTATCAATGGTCTTTGGATTTCATCTATTGGTTTAGCATTAGCTAAATTCTTAAATAGAAATGATGCTATATTTACTACAGTATATAATGGTAGAAATGACGCAAGAATAAGAAATGCTGTTGGTATGTTTGTACATACCTTACCTATTGTATGTGAGCCTTATAAATATATTGATTCAATCTCATATGTAAAGGATATGGGCGTTCAAATTCAAAAGAATATGGCTTATGATATTTATAGCTTTATGGAAATAGCTCATGATTTAAATGTAAGAGCTGATATTATGTTTGTATATGAAGGATTAATATCACAAGGCTATAAGATTGGTGGTTATGATGTTAAGAATGTAGAATTATTAGCATTAAATGAAATTAAAGCAAGTATTTTAATTGCGATAAGTGATACATTAAATGGATTTAATATTCATGTAGAATATGATGGTAATAAATATCAAAAATGGAGTATTGAATCATTTATAAATGCTACTATAAAATCATTTGAATTAATATTAGAAAATAAGAGTTTAAATAATGCTAATTTATTGAGCCAAAATGATAAATTAGTTATTAAAAAATCTAATGATACTAATGTTGATTTTAAATATAGTGATATTGTTAGTGAATTTAAGGATTCTGTTAAAAAATATCCAAATAATTTTGCAATAATTTATAAGGATAAGAAATATACATATAAGGAATTAGATGAATTATCAGATAGAATTGCGTTATATTTAGCAAGTGAAGGTGTTAAAAGAGGTAATGTTGTATCTATATTAGTATCTAGAAATCCAAATATGGTTATTAGTGCATTAGGTGTATTAAAAACAGGTGCTGCATATCAGCCACTAGATCATTCATATCCTACTGATAGATTAGAATATATGATTAATGATGCAAATGCTAAATATTTAATCGTTGAGGATGAATTAATTGAAAAAATACCTAATATAAAATTACCTATTTTATATACATCTAAATTTGATTCCTTAAAGGATCTAAATATAAAATTAGAAAATCCTAAATATGATGATTTATTCATTTTATTATATACATCAGGAACAACAGGTAAGCCTAAGGGTGTAATGTTATCTCATTTAAATTTAGTTAATTTCTGTCATTGGTATAGAAGATATTATAATTTAAATGAAAAATCTATTCATTCAGCATATGCAGGCTTTGGCTTTGATGCTTGTATGATGGATTTATATCCAGCATTAACAACAGGTAGTGCTATTTGTATAGTACCTGATGAATTAAGAATGAATTTAGATATGCTTGAAAAATATTTTGAGAATAATAAGGTAACTCATTCATTTATGACTACTCAGGTAGGGAGATTATTTGCTAGCCTAAATGATAAGAGCTCATTAAATTATTTATCTGTAGGTGGAGAGAAGCTTACTCCTTTAGCACCACCTAGTGGATATAATTTATATAATGGATACGGTCCTACGGAATGTACTATCTTTTCAACTATAAAGATGGTTGATAAATTATATTTTAGAATTCCAATTGGTGCTCCACTTGATAATTATAAATTATATGTTGTAGATGATAAATTTAATGAGGTACCTCTTGGTGCCTTAGGTGAATTATGGATTTCAGGCTTAGGTGTAGGTATGGGCTATTTAAATCTAAAGGAAAGAACAGAGGCCTCATTTATTAAAAATCCATTCTCAACTGAGCTAGGATATGAAAGAGTCTATAGAACTGGTGATATTGTAAGAAGATTAGAGGATGGCTCTATTGACTTTATCGGAAGAAATGATGGTCAGGTTAAAATTAGAGGATTTAGAATTGAGCTTGGTGAGGTTGAAAATATATTTAGAGAATTTGAAGGAATTAAGGATGTTACAGTTCAAGCCTTTGATTTAGATGGTGGAGGTAAATTCCTAGGAGCATATTTTGTATCTGATAAGAAAATAGATATTGAAGCCTTAAAGGAATTTATAAAAGCTAATAAGCCAGCCTATATGGTACCAGCATCTATAATGCAAATTGATTCAATTCCTTTAAATCAAAATCAAAAGGTAAATAAAAAAGCATTACCAAAGCCTATTTTTAAAGCAGAAAATAAAGAATTTATAGAGCCTAAAAATGATATCGAAAAAGATTTTGTTAATGCTTATAGTGAAATATTAGGCATTGATAAGGTAAGTGCAAATGAATCATTCTTTAATTTAGGTGGTACATCTCTAACTGCCGCTAAGGTTGTAGTATTTGCATTAAATAAGGGATATCAAATAACATATCAGGATATTTTCCAATATCCATCTCCTATTGAGCTTGCTGAATTCATTTTAAATAATAATAAAAATGAAAATGATGAAGCCTTAGAAATAAATGATGATACTCTAAGAGAAGCATTAAAATATAATGATGTTAAGTATGTTGATGAAATAAAGATAGAACGTGAATTAGGTACTGTTTTATTAACAGGTGCAAATGGATTTTTAGGAATTCATATATTTAAGGAATTATTAGATAATAAGATTAATACAATAATTGTTGTTAGAAGTAAGGAAGTAAGCTCAGTTGAAAGAATAAAGGGCTTATTAATGTATTATTTTGATTCAGCATTAGATCAGGAATTTGATAAATATGTCAAGGTAATAGATGCTGATATTATAGATAATAATTTAGAAGAAAAGCTAAATAATTATCAATTTGATACAATTATAAATTCAGCAGCTATTGTAAAGCATTTTGCATCTGATGATAGCATTGAGCGTGTTAATGTAGGTGGAGTTAAGAATTTAATCAATATAGCAAAAAATAGAAATGCTAGATTTATTCAAATATCTACATTAAGTGTAGCAGGAGAAAATGTTGATCATAAATTTAGTGATAATTATTTAATGAAGGAAAACCAATTATATTTTGGACAGGATTTATCTAATAAATATGCTAATTCAAAATTTAAAGCAGAAGAGGCTATTTTAGATGCTATAGAAAATGATAATTTAGATGCTAAAATCATTAGAGTCGGTAATTTAATGAGTAGAGCTAGTGATGGAGAATTCCAAATTAATTCTATAACTAATGCCTTTATGAGAAATTTAAGAGGATATAAGGTTTTAGGAAAATTCCCTATTTCAGCTTTAGATAGACATGTCGATTTTTCACCTATTGATGAAATAGCAAAAACTATCATTTTATTCTCTAAAACTCCTAAGAAATTTACTGTATTCCATAGCTTAAATTCTCATTTAGTTCAAATGGGTGATGTAATAGATGCAATGAATTTAGCTGGAATTAAAATTGATAAGGTAAGTGATGTAGAATTTGGTAATGCTCTAAAGCAAGGCTTAGAGGATAAGGATAGAAGTGTAATTGTTTCATCATTATTATCATATGCATCAAGTGATAATAAGAGCCATGATTTTATTCAAAGTGATTCAACATATACTGTTAAGGCCTTATATCGATTAGGATATCGTTGGCCTATAACTGATTTTGAATATTTAATTAAAGCTATTGAATCATTAGATACTTTAGGTTTCTTTGATAGATTAGATTAAATTTAGGAATTCTATTCCATTTTTGGTATAGAATTCCCATATCCTATTTAAATTATTAAAAATTTCGGATATACTATAATTAATAGTATACATTTAGAAGCAAGAAGGTGTTATATATGAAAATTGAAATCAATCATAAGGATTATTTAGAGGTTTTATTAGATGGTAGATTAGATACTACTACATCAATAGAATTAGATAAAAAAATAAAGGAAATTGAAATAAAAGAGGATTTAGTAGTTTTAGATTTTACAAATTTAGAATATATTTCATCTGCTGGCTTAAGAGTATTACTTCAATTAAAGAAATCCTTAGAGAAAAATAGTAAAAAAATGGAAATTCATAACATTAATAATGTAATAAAAGAGGTATTTAATGTTACTGGATTTAAGAATGTTTTAACTATTAAATAGGATGGGATAATATGCGCTATACAATTCAAAAGAAAATAATCTTTTTAGGCGCTTTTCTATCATTTCTATTATTGTCTGGTGCCTTTATTACAAGCTTTTTTATCTATAGATATAGAAGCAATCAGGCTTTTATAAATTCTATAGATAATTCTATAAAGGAATTAGAAAGTACTGTTGGTGACGAAGATACCTTAAATTCAATTAGACAATTCTATGATGCCTTTATTATGGTTTATAATGAGCATAAGGATGATGATTTATCTAATATAAAAACTAATGATGAAAAGAAGAAATATTATACAAATACATATGATAATATTTATTCCGCAGGAACTGGATTTGGTCTTTCATATCAAAAGGTAATGTTACAAAATGCTTATTTAGATGTTTCATCTAAGCTTTCAAATGCCCAGGTATCTGCAGGTAGCCCTCATTCCTATATTGGCTTTTTCCCTGATGATAAAAGATTTGTTTATCTTTTTGATTCTAAATTTAATTTAAAGGATTGTAGCGGAGATGGCTATTTTGTAGGTGAACAATATTATTTAAATGAGGACGATTTAGATTTAGATCCAAATATAAAAACTGGTGGCTATGTCATTAATGGTAAAACAGCTAGAGTTATTGATTTTGATATTGGAAAGGATGAAAATGATGTTCCAATTATTATAACTGCGTTTATTGAATATGATAATCAGATAGTTATTAATGATTTAAAATTCTTTAGCTTAGTTTTAGGATTAACATTAGCTGGTATATTAATAATATTAATATTCATTTATATTTTAATTGCTAGAATTGTTATTATTAAAAATTTAAAAATATTAACTAATTCTGTAAATGAATTTACTGAAAATATTAGAAATGGTAAAGCATCAGATGTTATTGAATCAAATATTAAATCTAGTGATGAAATAGGATTATTATCAGATTCATATAATACAATGGCTCATGAAATAATAGAATATACTAAAAAAATTGAAAAGGCCACAAGGGAACAAGAAAGAATAGAAGCAGAATTACAAATAGCAACTAATATTCAATTAGAATCTCTACCTAAGAATTCTTTAAATGATTCTAATGTATTGCTAAATGCATCTATTAAATCAGCTAAGGAAGTCGGAGGCGACTTTTATGATTATTTCTATATTGATAAAAATAATCTAGCAATAATTGTATCAGATGTTTCAGGAAAGGGAATTCCTGCCGCTTTATTTATGATGAAGGCTAAGGAATTAATTAAATCTAAATTATTATCTAATATGAATTTAGCTAATGTCGCATTTTTGGTTAATAATGAATTATTAATCAATAATGAGGAAGGTTTATTTATAACAGCTTTTATTGGAATTTTAAATATTAAATCAAAAGAACTTGAGGTAATTAATTGTGGTCATGAAAGACCATATCTAATTAGAGATGGTAAGGTTTCTCAATTACAAATTGATTCTAATTTCATTTTAGGTGGAATTAATGATTATGAATATAAAACTGAAATAATAAGCCTAAAGGAAAATGATAGATTATTTATTCATACAGATGGATTAAATGAATCTATTAATTCTAATAACATAGAATTTGGATATGATAGAATTTTAGATTCATTATCTAATTCAATAAATGATAGGCTAGAGGATATTCTTATATCAATGGATGAAGAATTAAATAAATTCACTGATAATAGCCAATTATTTGATGATGTAACAATGGTTATTTTAGAAATAAAAACACCAAAATTAAATTTTAAATTTAAAAATCCGGATTATGAAATTATCGGATTAGTTACTAATAAATTTAATGATTATTATTCATATATTGATAAGGATAATTTATCAAAGATTAATATTGTAATAGATGAGGTTTTAAATAATTATATTTCCTATGAGAAAAAGGAAGATTTAATTATTGAAATTGAATTTGAATATATTAATAATCAATTGATTGTTAAATTCCAAAATAATGGAGAGGAATTTAATCCATTATTAATGGAAGATAACTATATTAATGAATATAGTGATGATTTAAAGCTTGGTGGTTTTGGTATTACGATTATTAAAAATATTGCTGATGATCTTTATTATGAAAGAAAAGATGATAAGAATATTTTTATAATAAAAAAGAATGTATAGAAAAATGAGGTGATTGGATGTTTTTAGGTGTATTTAGTGATTTGGTTACTAAAATTAGTAAGCAAACGGGCATGTCAGATGTAGCAATTTATATTATTTTTGGTGTATTAGTATTCTTAGTTTTAGCATGTCTTATTTTCTTGTTTATTATTTTCTTTAGAAAAGGAAAATTTAAATTTAAGCATGAGAAGAAGCATAATGATGCTGAAGAGAATTTAGATATTGAGGCTAAAGAATTATATGATAGAGCCATGGAATATTTAGATGGTAAAAAGGTTGAATATAGTGTAGAAAATGCATTTCTAAATTTAAAAAAGGCAGCCGAAAAAAATTATCCTAAAGCATTTAATTCCTTAGGTGAAATATATAAAAATAATCCTAAGTATTTAAATAACCCTTTAGCATTTGAGGCATTTAAAAAAGGTGCAGAGCTAGGGGACAAGGATGCGATGCTTAATTTAGGTATTTGTTACTATAAGGGAATTGGTGTTGTATTTAACTATGCTAAAGCATTTGAATGGTATAAGAAGTCATATGAAAGTGGAAATGAAAAGGCAGCTTTATATTTAGGCTACTGCTATTACAATGGGGATGGAATAGGAGTAAATTATGATAAGGCCTATGATTTATTTATTAAGCTTGCTGAAAAGGATGATCCTAAGGCTCTTAATCAATTAGGTACTATGTATTTAAATGGTGAGGGTATTGCTAAAAATCCTGAGCGTGGATATGAATGCTTTGAAAGGTCTGCAAGGCAAAAGGATAGAACAGGTATGTTCAATCAGGCTATTTGCTTATTTAATGGTGTAGGCTGTACTAAGGATTTTAAGAAGGCATTTGTATTATTTAAGAAGTCAGCTGAGCTTGGTAAGAAAAAGGCAATGTATAATTTATATATTTGCTATTTAAATGGTTTAGGAACTAAGAAGGATTTAGATTTAGCTGAAAAATGGAAAAATAAATGTGGACAATAGTTTTATATCATAAATGATATAATCGTTTTCACAAAAATATTAAAAAAAATTAATAAAAAAAACTTGAATAGATAGGTATTAAGTGATATTATTTTTTACGGAAACTTTAAGATAGTCCAGTGAGGCTAACAAGATTAGATTTAATAATACCAATTTTAAGTGATATTACTAGTTTTCTAGTCTTTTTGGCTAGAAAACTTTTTTTGTATCTTAAGGGGAAAGAGAGAATAATATGAAGGTTGTAAAAAATCGAAAGCTTGTTTTAGCAAATGGTATGGTTTTTGAGGGTGTTGGATTTGGTAGCCAAAAGGATGTTATCGCTGAAATAGTATTCAACACATCCATGGTAGGATATCAAGAAATTTTATCTGATTCATCTTACTGTGGTCAAATTGTATGTATGACATACCCATTAATTGGAAATTATGGTATTACAGATGATGATTATGAATCTAAGTCTATTAAGATGAGTGGATTTGTAGTTAGAGAATATAATGATTTTCCATCTAACTTTAGAGCTACTAAAACATTAGGTGATGTAATGGATGAAAATGACGCTGCTGGTATTTCTAATATTGATACTAGACAATTAGCTAGAATCATTAGAGATCAGGGCTCACAGCTAGTTATGATTTGTGATATCAGTAAACCAACTGAAGAGGCTTTAAAGGAAATAAAGGCTAGAGGTTTTGAACACAACCAATTAGATAAGGTATCAACTAAGAAGGTTTGGTATTCTAGAACAGCTAATCCTAATTATACTGTAGTTGCAGTAGATTGTGGTATTAAGATGAATATTGTAAGAAAGTTTAATAAATTTGGATGTAATGTTGTTGTAGTTCCTTATACATCTACATATGAGGATATTATGAAGCATCAGCCAGATGGATTATTTATTTCAAATGGTCCTGGTGATCCAGAGGATGCTAAGCCTGTAATTGAATTAGTTAAAAAATGTAAGGGCAAGCTTCCAATATTCGGTATTTGCCTTGGACACCAAATTATTGGTTTAGCATATGGTGCTAAAACATATAAGATGAAATTTGGTCATAGAGGTGCTAATCATCCTGTTAAGAATTTATTAAATGGCAAGGTAGAAATTACAAGCCAAAATCACTCATTCGCGATTGATAAGAATTCACTAGAGGGTACAGGATTAGAATTAACTCATGTCAATGTTATTGATGGAGAGCTAGAGGGTGTAAGAGATGTTAAAAACCATGTAATGTCTATTCAATATCACCCAGAAAGTGCTGCTGGTCCTGAGGATTCTGAATATTTATTCAACCAATTTATTGATTTATTACATGATTTTGGAGGTAATAAAAATGCCTAAACGTAAAGATATTAAAAAGATAATGGTAATTGGCTCTGGCCCAATTGTAATTGGTCAGGCAGCTGAATTTGATTATGCAGGTACACAAGCATGTCTTGCTTTAAAGGAAGAAGGCTATGAGGTTATTTTAGTTAACTCAAATCCTGCAACTATTATGACAGATACTAAGATTGCTGATAAGGTTTATATGGAACCACTTGACCTTGAGAATGTTGCAAAAATTATTAGATATGAGCGTCCTGATGGATTATTATGCTCAATTGGTGGTCAAACAGGCTTAAATTTAGGTATGAAGCTTGCTAGAAAGGGTATCCTAGATGAATGTAATGTTGAATTATTAGGTACTACAGCTGATGCTATTGAGCGTGCTGAAGATAGAGAATTATTTAGAGAGTTATGTCTAGAAATCGGTGAGCCTATTTGTGAATCTACTATCGCAACAACTATTGATGAGGCAGTAGAGGCTGCTAGCAAGATTGGTTACCCAATCATTATTAGACCAGCATTTACATTAGGTGGTACAGGTGGAGGCTTCGCAGATAATGAAGAAGAACTAAGACCACTTGTTAAAAATGCATTAAAGATATCTCCTGTGACTCAGGTTTTAGTTGAAAAGTCTATTAAGGGCTTTAAGGAAATTGAGCTTGAGGTAATGAGAGATAAGAACAATACAGCTATTATTGTCTGCTCAATGGAAAATTTAGATCCAGTAGGTGTTCATACAGGAGATTCAATCGTTGTAGCCCCTGTTCAAACATTAACTAATAAGGAATATCAAATGCTTAGAAATTCAGCATTAAGAATTATTAGAGCTTTAGGTATTGAGGGTGGATGTAATGTTCAATATGCCCTAGACCCATATTCATTTAATTATTATGTAATTGAGGTTAATCCAAGAGTTTCTAGATCAAGTGCTTTAGCATCTAAGGCTTCAGGCTTCCCTATTGCGAGAGTATCAGCAAAGATTGCTGCTGGTTTAACATTAGATGAAATTAAAATCTCATCTACAGTTGCATCATTTGAACCAACTCTAGATTATGTTGTAACTAAATTTCCTAGATTCCCATTTGATAAATTCCAAGACGCAAACCGTAAGCTTTCAACTCAAATGAAGGCAACTGGTGAGGTTATGTCAATTGGTAGAACATTTGAGGAATCATTATTAAAGGCTGTAAGAAGCCTAGAGAATAAGGTTGATCATATCGAATTAGATAAATTTAAGGATATGACAGATGATGAATTATTAAAATTCATTGATGATAATACAGATGAAAGAATTTATGCTGTAGCTGATGCCTTTAGAAGAGGAATTAGTGTAGAAAAGATTTATAAGATTACTAAGATTGATAGATTCTTCTTAGATAAGATTATGCATATTACTGAAATCGAAAAGGATTTAAAGAATTCTAAATTAGATGAAGAAACATTAAGATTTGCTAAGGAATGGGGATTTTCAGATTCTTATTTAGGAAGAATTTGGAATAAGACTCCATATGAAATGTATGATTTAAGAAAGGAATATAATATATTCCCTGTTTATAAAATGATTGATACATGTGCATCTGAATTTAAAGCATATGTTCCTTATTTCTATTCAACATATGAAACTGAAAATGAATCAATAAGATCAGATAGAAAGAAGATTGTTGTATTAGGATCAGGTCCTATTAGAATTGGTCAGGGTGTAGAATTTGATTATACTACAGTTCATGCTATTTGGGGTATTCAAGAGGCTGGCTATGAGGCTATTATAATTAACTGTAACCCTGAAACTGTTTCAACAGATTATACTGTATCTGATAAATTATATTTTGAGCCTTTAACATATGAGGATGTTATGAATATCATCCATTTCGAACAGCCAGAGGGTGCTGTTGTCGCATTAGGTGGTCAAACAGCTATTAATTTAGCAGCTAAGATTGATAAGGCTGGTGTTAGAATATTTGGTTCATCATCTCATTCAATTGATTTAGCTGAGGATAGAGAGCTATTTGAAGAGGCTATGAATGAAATTGGTATTCCTATGCCAAAGGGCTATGGTGTATTCTCAGTTGAAGAGGCTGTTAAGGCAGCTAAGGAAATTGGCTACCCAGTTTTAGTTAGACCATCATTCGTACTTGGTGGTAGAATGATGCATATCGTATATGATGAAAAGATTTTAAAGGCTAAGGTTAAAGAGGCTGTAGCCTTTGATAATGAGCACCCAATTTTAGTTGATAAATATGTATTTGGTCAGGAATGTGAAGTAGATGCTATCTGTGATGGTGATGATGTATTCATCCCTGGTATTATGGAGCATATTGAAAGAACTGGTGTTCACTCAGGAGATTCAATGAGTGTTTACCCTCCATATTCATTAAATGAGGAGGCTCAAAAGACAATCATTGATTATACTAATAGAATTGGTAAAAAGCTTAATATGGTAGGCTTATATAATATCCAATTTATTGTTGATAAGGAAAATAATGTATCTATTATTGAGGTTAACCCTAGATCATCTAGAACAGTACCATTCCTAGCTAAATCAACTAATATCCCAGTTGCGAATATCGCAACTAAGGTAATGCTTGGTGCTAAGCTAAAGGATTTAGGCTATGTAGGGGTAGCTCCTAAGCGTAAGAGATGGTATGTTAAGACACCTACATTCTCATTTACAAAGATTACAGGATTAGATGTTGTATTATCACCTGAAATGAAATCTACAGGTGAAGCAATCGGCTATGATTATTCATTAAATAGAGCATTATATAAGTCATTAAAGGCATCAGGAACTAGAGTTGCAAATTATGGTACTATCCTTGCAACTATCGCAAATGCAGATAAGGAAGCAGCTTTACCTTTAATTAGAAGATTCTATAATCTAGGATTTAATATTGAAGCTACATCTGGTACAGCTAAGTTCTTAAAGGAACATGGAATTAAAACAAGAATTAAGAAGAAGATATCAGAGGGTAGTGAGGAAATATTAGAGTCAATTAAGGCAGGATATGTAACTTATGTTATTAACACATCTAGTGAAGGCGCAGGCTCTGTTTCAGAGGATGGTAAAATCATTAGACGTGCCGCAATTGATAATAATGTAAATGTATTTACTTGTCTTGATACAGTTAAGGTACTATTAAATGTATTAGAGGAAGTAACAATGAAAATCTCAGTTATTAACGAGGAATAATTATTATGGGAACACTTACATAAGTGCTCCCGTTTTATTTTTATAATCTAATTTAAATAATTTGTGATACAATAATAAAGCTATAGGATATATAAAAATTATGGATTGGAGGTTATTAATTATGTCACCATTTTATGGCTTTGCAATACTAATAGAAGTAATTTGCCTTGCATATTTTTATTTAAAGCTTTTTAAATTTAAATATATAAAAGAATTAAATATAAAATTAAGAATAATTATTCCTCTAATCATTTGCTTAATATTATTTGGTATATCATTTTTTAGAATAGGAACAATCTGTATAATCTATGCTCATTTCTTTGTGTTTATGGGATTAGTAGATATCGTATTTTTATTTATTAATCATAAAAGAGAAAATAAAATTGTTGTTCAAACATATATATCATTTGGATTTACGTTTATTTATATTTTAATTTCCTTATTTTTAGGTTTTAAGGTATTTGAAACTGATTATTCAATTAATACAAATAAAATGAATAGAAGCCTAAAAATAGCCCAAATAACTGATGTTCATTTAGGTAATACCTTTGATGGAAATGGATTTAAGAAATATATTGAGGAAATAAATCAATTAAATCCAGATATATTAGTAGTAACTGGTGATTTTGTTGATGATGAAACAAAATATGATGAAATGGTAATTGCATGTCAAGCTTTAAGTGAAGCAAAAACAAAATATGGTGTATATTTTATTCATGGAAATCATGATAAGGGATATTATCCTAAACATAGAAAATATACTAAAGAGGATTTAAATAACGAATTACTAAAAAATAATGTAAATATATTAGAGGATGAATATATTTTAGTAGATAATGATTTTTATATCATTGGAAGAAAGGATAAAAGTGATAAATCTAGAATTCCTATGGATAAGCTAATGGAGGGTGTTGATACTAATAAATATACTATTTTATTAGATCATCAGCCTAATGATTATAATAATGAGAAGAATAAGGTAGACTTAGTATTATCTGGTCATACTCATGGGGGAAATATTCTACCTGTTAATTTCATTGTCTATGCCGCAAATGATTATACATATGGAAAGAAAGTAATAGATAATACGACATTTATTGTTTCATCTGGTATATCATGTTGGGGAATGACATTAAACAATGTTACTATTCAGGAATATGTAATTATAAATATTAATGAGAGCTAGTCTTTGGATTAGCTCTTTTATTATGCTAAATAATTATGAGAGAGAAAAAACACCGCGCCAACGGTGTCTCTCATAATTAATACAATATTATTTAGGAGTAGCACTTATATATGCTTCTCTATCCTTATTATATGAAATATTGTTAAATATGACAATATGCAATTTTGACAATTTGCAAAATAATATGTGCTTTTTGCGTCGAATATATTAAAATAATACTTGGAAGCATATATAGCGGTGCTACTCCAAATCACATGGAAGAAGGTGGTGTCTTATGATTATAAAAATCAAAGATCCTCCATGTTTCATGTTATGGAGGATCATCTATCATGTTTTACTTGATCGGTGTAATACTAAATATAGTATTTACTATTATTTGGTTTTTCATAAAGAAGAAACTAAAGTAATAACTAGTCAAATAATTATGAGAGAGAAAAAACACCGCGGCAACGGTGTCTCTCATAATTAAACTAATCAAATTTGGGAGTAGCACTTATATATGCTTCTCTACTTTTATTATAGGAAATATTTTGAAATAATGCAATATAAATTTGATTTAGCTTATAATTATAAAAGCATGACTTCATTGAAATCATGCTTTTATTCTTATCTTCTAGAAGATGAAGAAGAACTTCTTTGAATTCTAGTTTTTGTAACCTTACGATATAAATAGATATCCCTACTATATGTAATATTTAATGAACCAGGAACTGCGTAATTAGCCGCACCATGCTGGAATCTTACTGGCTTCATTTGTCTTCTTAGGGCAACCATTATACCGATTGCAGAAGCTAAACCACCAACTATACCAACTACAATTGCGATTACTAATCCCATTTCCTCTTTGTTTACTATGGCATATGTGATTCCAAAGAATGCACCACCAATTAATAATAATGAGCATAAGAACCAAATGAATGCTTTAGCAAATGAAATAGGTAAATTACCAACAATCTTACCTGTTTGACCGTTCATTGCGAATTGATATTTGTTTTCCTTATATTCTGAATTTAATGTCCATACAGGATACATCGCATAGGCTGCACTATTAGATTCATAATTAATATTTGCAGATTCATTTGTTACTGTATCATAGCCATGAATAGTAGAACGGAAGGCATCTACTGTACCTTCTTTAATTCTTACATTTGCACGCTCAAATGTTTCTTCCTTAGATACATCATATTTATCTGCGGCATAGCCTACGATATAGGCATTATTATAATCCTTAGCACCACTAAAATCGAATGGCTCAATAGATTCCATCATCTTATCATCCATTTTCTTAGATGCATCTACAGGTAGATGCTCAAATGAAATCTTACCACCACGAATAATCTTATAATATTTAGTTTCACTATATCTATAATTAGAATCGCTCCAAGTTCTATGTCTTGTAGCTCTATAGTGAGCCATACCATTTACATCGGCATCAAAAATCCAATAAGGTACATAAAGGGAAGTAACCTCTTTAACCTCATTTAATTTTTTGAAGTCATTTGGTAAAAGTAGTTTACCTTTAAAATAGCCATTTAAATTATTCTTTGCGGCATCCTTTTCTAGTTTAAATGGAATAATATATTTTGGCTTTAAGCCTCCAGTTAATCTTCCCTTTAATAATACAGGGTTACCACAATATGGACAAATAGTAGAAGTAGTATTTTCGTCGCATAATACCTCTCCACCACATGTCTCACATAGATAAACATTAAAGGCATCATCCTCACTAAATTCACCAGTTGCCTCAGTTTCCCATTCAGTGTTTTCCTCAATTGTATTGCTTGCGGCATTTAATTCTTTTAAATCACTAACTTCGTATTCAGTATCACAATATTCGCACTTTACCTTTTGAAGTGATGCTTCAAATTTTAAAGAACCACCACAGCAGGGACATGTACATGAAAATAAATCTTCCATAAATACTCCTTAATTATTTTGCGTCATCCTCTGTGAAAACATCTCCACATTCAGGACAGAACTTAGGTGGATTTGTTGGGTCAGCAGGAGTCCATCCACACTTATTACACTTATAAACCTTCTTACCCTCAGGTCTCTTTGAGCCACATTCAGGGCAGAACTTACCAGTTACTATAGCACCACAAGAGCATTTCCAAGCACCTGTTCCCTCAGGCTTTTTTGTACCACATTCAGGACAGAACTTACCTGTGGCTTGAGCACCACAAGAAGGACACTTCCAAGAATTAGCTTGTTGAGCCTCAGGCTTCTTAGCACCACATTCAGGACAGAACTTACCAGTGGCTTGAGCACCACAAGAAGGGCACTTCCAAGAATTTGCATTAGCTTGTTGTTGCTGCATTTGCTGCTGTTGATTCATATTATAGAATTGCTGAGCATTCATACCACCAGCATTTTGAGCCATACCCATACCAAAGAATCCCATAGCGGCACCATTTGCATTTCCTGCAGCTGTCTTCATAGCCTCAGCCTGAGCCTCAACTAATGTAGCACCAGCCATACCAGGGTTATGTGCATAAACTGCCTTTCTTTGTAATTCCTTAATTAATTGCTCATCTTCCTTAGGTAATGTTACAGAGCCTAAAGCGATAGATACAATTTCTAAGCCTCTTAATTCAGCCCACTTTTCACTTAATGCCTCATTCATAGCCTTTTCAAGTTCAGGAATATGAGTCATGATTTGGTTAGGTCTCATCTGCATTTCAGATAATCTACCAAATGCTGGCTGTAAAGCACTAATAAATTCAGTCTTTAATTGAGTATCAATCTTATCTCTAGTATATGCCTCAGTTACGTTACCACATACATTTTGATAGAATAATACTGGGTTAGTAATCTTATAAGAGAAGACACCATTACATCTTACATTTACATCGATATCTAATCCAACATTATTATCTACAACTCTAAATGGAACAGGCTGTGCTGTACCAAACTTATTATCAATTAATTCCTTTAAATTGAAATAATAAACTCTTTGATCATGACCTGTGTCACCACCAAATTTAAAACGTCTAGCGATTGTTGCGAAAATTCCTTTTCCTAAACCACCCTGGAAAATAGAGCCCTCAGTTGATTTATCAAATTTAAATTCACCAGGCTCAGCTGTAAATTCTACAATTGCACCCTGATCAACAATCATCATACATTGTCCTTCATTTACTGAAATGATAGAACCATTTGAAATGATATTATCTGAACCCTTTGTATTAGAAGACTTTTTAGAATTTACTCTTTTTTGTCCCTTAACACAAAGTACATTCTTGTCTAATGAATCACAGTAGAAGTATTCTAACCATTGATCTCCTAATGTACTACTTACAGAACCTGTTAAAGCTTTAATTAAACCCATAAGATACCTCCATATTAAAAAAATAATCAAAACTTAAATATATTATAAAATATATTTTATTATAAATCAAACTTAACTAACACATTAAATAAGAAATGCTACTGATTTATATTAAAAATTTGAAATTAAAAAGAAAAAAGAAATATTTCTATTTCTTGTTTTCAAAAATTAAATATTAATTTCTAATTCAACAGGACAGTGATCAGAACCAAAAATCTCATTATGGATTTTTGCATCAATAACCTTATCCATCAAAGAATTAGATACAACAAAATAATCTATTCTCCATCCTGCATTATTAGCTCTTGCATTAAAGCGATAGCTCCACCACGAATATTTAACTGTATCAGGATATAATGTTCTAAATGTATCCTTAAATCCTGCATCTAATAATTCAGTAAATTTAGTTCTTTCTTCAATAGAAAATCCTGGATTTTTAGTATTAGAATCAGGATTTTTAATATCAATTCTTTCATGGGCTACATTTAAATCACCACAATAAATAACAGGTTTATTTAATGATAATAAATATTCTCTTAAATCATCCTCATATTGCATTCTAAAATCTAATCTTTTTAATTCCTCTTGAGCATTAGGAACATAAGCATTAACCAAATAGAATTTGTCATATTCTAATGTAATAACTCTACCCTCATCATTATATTTACCTTCACTACCAATGCCATAAAAAACATTTAATGGCTTTTCCTTAGCGAATATTGCAGTACCGCTATAGCCCTTTTTAATTGCTGAATTCATATATGTATAATATCCTTCAACATTTAAATCGATTTGACCATCTTGGCATTTAGTTTCCTGAATAGAAAAGAAGTCAGCATCGATTTCCTTAAAAAAGAGATCAAAGCCTTTTTGCTTACACGCTCTAATACCATTAACATTCCAACTTATAAATTTCATTTAAATCACCAAAAATATTCTATCATATTTAAGTGAAAAATAATCTTTATTTTTATAATATTTAGATATAAAATAAGATTAGAGATTACGAGGAGATAAAAATATGGCGAAAAAAGTACAGATTTTAGTAAATGCATTTGCAGGTGACAAAATTTATATGTGTGGTAACCTACCATCACTAGGAGATTGGAATCCTAAATTCGCAGTTGAATTAAAAAGAAATGAAAAAGGATTATATCATGTAACTAAAATGCTACCTGAAAATCAAATCATTGAATTTAAGTTCATGGAAGAAAAGAATTGGGAAACAGTAGAAAAGGGAGAATATGATGAAGAGGTTAAAAATCATATTTTAGTTTTACCTACAGACGAAGAAACAATTTATTATGTTGCTAAATTCAACAAAAAACAATAAGACTGTCATTTGACAGTTTTATTTTTAACGAGGAGGAAATAATTATGCCAGTATTTGACATAGCTGATGCATCAAGAGAAGCATCAAATATTTATTATGAGGGATTAAAGAAAATAAGAAGCTGTAAAACAAATCCTATATTGGTTCAATTAAGAGATTATGGATATACAAGACCTAATTTAAACTTTTTTGAAGCAATGAAGGATTTTGATTTAGAAATTAAATTAATAGATAATGTAAAAAATTATTATTTTAAGAAAAAGGATAAAATTAATGATACAGTAGTATTAATGCTACACGGAGGAGGATATGTCCTACCTGTAAGCCAAAATAATATCCATGGAGCATTATTATATTCTAAATATATAGATGATTCAGATGTATTATTACCAGATTATAAGGTGGCATCACAGGGAAATCATATGGATGCTTTAAATAATGCATTTTATGCTTATATTTATTTAAAGGAAAAATATAAAAATATAATCCTAGCTGGACAATCTGCTGGAGGTAATTTAGCATTAGGATTATTAGAATATTTAAAGGATAAAAATATAGAATTACCAAAAATGGTTATTTTAGCTTCCCCATGGTGTGATTATAAATGTGAGGGTGAATCATATAGAAATAATATGCTAGAGGATATTTTATTTGGCTCACAGGATGGTGATATTTTACCTGATCCATATAATGGAATCCATGATAAATATCTATTCCCATTAAATTTTAATATGGATGGATACCCACCTATTATGATTAATGTAGCTAAAACAGAAATGCTTTTATCTGATTCATTATCATTATATGAAAAGCTAGATAAGGAAAAATCAGAGCTTTATTTATATCCTTTAATGTGGCATGATTTTTATACTCATGATGACAAATTAAAGGAATGTTATGATTGCTGGAATAGAATAAGTAAATTTTATAGAAAAAATAAATAAAATATGGCATCCTAAGCGGATGCCATTTCTGTTAATTTTTCACTTTGCTTCAATCGCCTCTTATATGTAATAATAAAGCATATATAATGAACTATTTCGGTTGCTACCCAAGAAATTGGATAAGAAATATATAATACCCATAGCTCATGGTTTGCTTGGAATACAGTTGAAATCCATATTATTCTAAACACAACCATACCTAATATAGAAATAACCATAGGAGTAAATGAATTTCCAAGCCCTCTCATAGAACCAACCGGTAAATCCATTAAGCCACATAAGAAATATGATAAGCAAATAATACTAATTCTTATTTCGGCATATTTTAAAGCTTCACCTGATGTATATAAATTAACTAAAGGTACTCTTAATAAATAAGCACCTCCACCTAATATAACACCAGTTATAAATGTATAAAGCATGCAAATTAATAAAATCTTTTTACTGTTTTTAATTTTATTCGCACCATAATTTTGTCCTGTAAATGCAATAGCCGCCTGATAGAAGGAGTTCATTGATACCCAAACAAATCCTTCGATATTTGCAGATGCAGTATTACCAGATACAATTATTGTTGATCCGAATGAATTAACAGCAGATTGAATAAATACATTACTAAATGAAATTAAGCAGCTTTGAATTCCAGCAGGAAGTCCAATTAAAATCATTTGAACTAATTCCTTAGAATGAATTCTAAGCTTTCTTAATTTTAAATTTACATAGCCTGGTCTTTTCATTAAATATATTATTACTAATATAGCAGAAATACCCTGAGATATAATTGTTGCAAGGGCAACACCTGCAACATCCATATTAAACGAAATAACAAATAGTAAATTTAATAATGCATTTGCGATACCAGCAAATAATAAATAATATAAAGGTCTTCTAGTTTCACCAACTGATTTTAAAATAGAAGCACCAAAATTATATGCCATATTAAATATAGAACCAGCAAAATATATTTGTAAATAAGTTGTAGCCTTATCAATAGATTCCTTAGTTGTTCCCATTAGCTCAAGCCATGTTCTTGATGTTAAAACACCAAATACAATTAAAATAGCACCAGCAATAAAGCTAAATAAAATAGCTGTATGAGTAGCTCTTTGAGCCTTTTCTAAGCTACCTTGGCCTACAGCTCTTGATACAACAACATTAGCACCAATTGATACACCAATAAATAGGTTAACTATTAAATTTATTAAAGCAGAGGTAGATCCTACAGCAGCTAAAGATGCGTCACCTGCGAATTGTCCTATTACTATCATATCAACAGTATTAAATAGTAATTGTAGGATACTACTTAGCATAATTGGAATTGTAAATATGAGAATTTTTTTCCAAAAATTCCCTTCAGTCATATTCATATCCTTCATTTTTTCATCATCCCAATTGAATTATACTACTTCAAGTACAATAATGCCAAATAAATATGAAAAACAAACGCTTTCTATATTTGAAATTGCTTTCAAGATATTAACAATTTTAAATAATAGGTCTAAAATATAATTGTATTAATTAAAATGGAGGTAGAATTATGAGAGAAGTTAAAATTGAATGTAATGAAGTAGTTTATAGTAAGTTAGGTTTTGCAACAGAATTAAATAAATTAGCAATGTCTTATGCATCAGATATCTTAATTGTTATTGAATCTGAGAATAAGGTAGAAGGACAAGTAGACTTAAAGTCTTATTTAGGTGTAGTTGCTGCAATGTCAAATCAAAGCAAGACAATTCATTTAAAGCTAATTGGTGAAGATGAGGATTATGCTTCATTTGATATTAAGAAGAAGATTCAAAATCTAATTGAAAAATATTCAAAGTAATTAATGAATGCCAGCTTGAAGCTGGCGTTTTATTTTTTATAAATTTGTATTTTTACGCTCTATTTTTTAAAAAAAAGTAGCGTGAAAATACAAAAACTAACTTCAACTTTTTATAGTGGAATTAACTTTTTCAATTAACACTTTATAATTACTAAAATAATCTATTTCTTTAAAAATAGTATTATTAGTTATATAATCTAATTTAGAGGTATTCGTATGAAAAGATCTACTTTAATGTTTTTATCAACAATAATGTTTTTAATAGCTGGAATCATTTTTACATTTTTAGCATGGTTTAATTATGTAGAAGGTGAAACACCACTATATAAGCAAATAATATCTAGAATTGTTATTTGGTCTATACCTGTTATAGTTTGTTTAGTTTTTGGTATTATTTTTAAGATTCAAGAAAAAAAGAATAATAATGATGATAAAGATTAATCTTTAAATAAAAGAATAAAGAGTGAGGGAATTGAAAATGAAAAAATTAAAAAGGATTTTGGCTTCTTTATCTTTATTAGCTTTAACAACTGCTTTTGTATCTTGTGGTGATAATAATAAAGTTACCATTAAAGATATTGAAATAACTGAGGCAGTAGATTCAAAATATGTTCAGCCTAATGAATTAGATTTTATTTATAATAAGACTAATGATGGTGAATATTTATATATTAAAAGAATTAAATCAACAAAAGAAGAAATTAATATAGCTAGTCAATATGGAGGATATGAGGTTAGAAATTTTCAACCAGATTATTATGTAGTAGATGGAGAGCCTTTTATAAATACAACAACTAAGAAAATTATTCTACCTGATACAATTGAAAAGATAAATGGTTCAACATTATTTACTTATAGTAATTTAGAAGAAATAGTATTACCAAAGAAATTGACTAAAATAATACATTTTCTAACATCACCTAGCTTAAAAAAGATAGAAATATCTAGTGATAATGAATTTTTTAAGGTGGAAAATAATAAGCTTATTGATAAAGAAAATAATAGATTACTTAAAGTATTTAATTTAGAAAATGATAGTATTACTATTGATGGCTTTAAAGAAATAGGAGATAATGCAATTTGTAAAACAAATTTGACTGAAATTATTTTTTCTGATGGAGTTGAAGAAATATCAGGCACCTCAATTAGAGGTAATCAAAAGCTAACTTCAATTACTTTACCTTCTACATTTAAAGGATTTGTTCCATCTTATGATAATAGTTGGGAAACTGCTCTTTATTCTAATTATGCGATCTTTTCAACAAATGAAAATTTAAAAACTATTTATAATTATTCTAATGTTGAATTAGATTTAAGTAGTAGAGGAATTGAAGTAATAAAAATGGCAAAGTAAAGCTATTGTATAGGACAAATTGTACAATAATTTTCTAAAAAAAATAATTTGGTTTTAGAACATGACACACCGACGGTGTGTTTTTGTTTCATTCTTATATAAAAATTATAATTTTTATGATATACTTTTTATGTGTTTTTATTTTTGAGGTTTAATATGGATGCGAAAATTAGAATTGAAGAATTAAAAGAAATATTAAATAAGGCAAGTGTTGAATATTATGTTAATGATAATCCGACAATGGAGGATTATGAATATGATAGATTAATGGCTGAATTAATAGAGCTTGAGGATAAGAATCCTGAATTAAAAACTAATGATTCTCCAACTAATAGAATTGGTGGAGAGGTTTTATCTAAATTCGAAAAGGTTGTTCATCCTAATAAGATGATGTCATTAGCTGATGCCTTTTCCTATGATGAATTAAGGGATTTTGATAAGAGAGTTAAAAGTGTTGCCCCTAATGCGACATATTTATGTGAGCTTAAGATTGATGGCTTATCTGTATCACTTAGATATGAAAATGGTGTTTTAAGAATTGGTGCTACCCGTGGTAATGGATCAGTTGGTGAAAACATTACTCATAATGTTAAAACTATTAAAAGTATTCCTTTAAAGCTAAGTGAGCCTTTAACATTAGAGGTTAGAGGCGAAATATTTATGCCTAGAGATAGCTTTATTAAATTAAATTTAGAGCGTGAGGAAAACGAAGAGGAATTATTTGCTAACTGTAGAAATGCTGCCGCTGGTTCAGTAAGACAGTTAGATTCTAAGGTTGCGGCATCAAGAAATCTAGATGCATTCCTTTATTATAATCTAGATCAAAATGTTAAAACTCAGGAAGAAGCTTTAACATCTATGAAAAAGATGGGCTTTAAGGTAAATCCGTTATATAAGCATTGTAATACAATTGATGATGTAATTTCATATATAGAGGAAATGGGTGAAAAAAGACCTAATCTTCCATATGATATCGATGGTATTGTAATTAAGGTTAATGAAATGGAATTACATGATATTATAGGTGAAACTGTTAAATATCCTAAATGGGCTATTGCTTATAAATTCCCACCAGAAGAGGTTAAAACAAAATTAACCGACATTGTTTTTCAGGTAGGTAGAACTGGTGTTATAACTCCTGTTGCAATCTTTAAGCCTGTATTTGTTCAGGGCTCATTAATATCTAAGGCAACTCTACATAATGAGGATTATATTAAGGAAAAGGATATTCATATTAATGATACTGTAATTATCCATAAGGCAGGAGATGTAATCCCTGAGGTTGTAAAGCCTGTTATTGAGGATAGAGGTAATGATTTAATTGAATTTAAGATGATTGATAAATGTCCTTGTTGCCATGAACCATTAGTTAGAATTGAAGGAGAGGCAGACTATTATTGCTTAAATGAATATTGTGAGGACAAGATTATAAATAAGATTATTCATTTTGCATCTAAGCCTGCTTATAATATTGATTCATTAGGAGATAAGCTTTCTGAACAATTATTCCAAGCAGGATTTATAACTGATATTGCATCTATATTTAGATTAAAGAATCAATATGAAAGCTTAGTAGTTTTACCAGGGCTTGGTGAAAAGAGTATTAATCATTTATTAGAAGCTATTGAAAATTCTAAGAAGAATAATTTAGATTTATTATTATTTGGACTAGGTATTAGACATGTTGGTGCTAAGGCATCTAAATTAATTTGTAAAAGATTTAAAAATATGGATGGCATCATAAATGCTAAACTAGATGAATTAACAGCTATTCCTGATATTGGAGATGCAATTGCTAATTCATTATATGAATATATGCATAATGAAAAGAGTATTTCATTAATTAATCAATTAAAGGAATTAGGATTAAATATGGAATATGATGCTGGTGAAATAAAGGAAAATTATTTTACTAATAAGAAATGTGTATTAACTGGTACATTATCCTCTATGGGAAGAAGCGAAGCTAAAAAGCTAATTGAATCATTTGGTGGTTCATTATCTGATTCAGTTAGTAAAAAGACTGATATATTAATTTTAGGTGAAAATCCAGGATCTAAATATGATAAGGCTAAAGCTTTAGGTATTTATATAATGGAAGAACCTGAATTCTTGGAGAAAATAAAATAATGAAACAAAGAAATTATATGTTTAGGTTTGCATTATCATTAACATTGGCATTTATATTGCCTATTGAAATAATCGTTTATTCAATATTTTTGCCTATTAATTATTATAATGGTAACCTTAGTATTTCAGATTTGTTTTTTAATATAGGAATTATGCTTTTAACAATATTTGGAATATTTATTATAATATCTTTTATTGCATTTTTTATGATGAAGCTTAATAAAATAGATAAGCTCGAATATAAAAATAATAAAATATCAAATGGATTAGTATATATAAAAGAGGAAGATATTAAAAATATTAAGGCAAGAAGATTTTTGTTTGTTTATTATATTTCTATATATGAAAAATTATGTTTTTTTAATCCATCAATTACATATTATTTTTATGATAAAAAGGAATTGATAGATTATTTAAATAATAATAGCTTTCTTTTAAGGTTTGTTAATGAAAAAGATTTATTAAAATTAGGGTTTAATAAATAGAAAGGTTTTATATGGATAAGATTATTGTTAAGGGTGCTAGAGAAAATAATTTAAAAAATATTAATATCGAGCTTCCTAAAAATAAATTAATAGTAATGACTGGTGTATCAGGTAGTGGTAAATCATCATTAGCCTTTGATACTATTTATCAGGAGGGACAAAGAAGATTTGTCGAATCATTATCATCATTTGCTAGACAATTTATAGGCGGAAATGAAAAGCCTGATGTTGATTCTATCGATGGCTTATCTCCTGCTATATCTATTGATCAAAAGAGTGCATCTCATAATCCTAGATCTACTGTTGGTACTGTAACAGAGATTCATGATTATTTAAGAGTATTATATGCACGTGTTGGTACACCTTATTGTCCTAATCATCATATTCCTATTTCATCTTTATCTATTGATCAAATAGTAGATAAAATTATGGAAATAGAGGATGGAAAAAGATTATATATAACAGCTCCTGTTATCTTTAGACAAAAGGGTGAGCATAAAGGTATATTTGAAAAATATTTAAAGGCTGGATATGTTAGAGCGCTAGTAGATGGAGAAATGGTTGAAATTGAAAATGCGCCTCAATTAGAGAAAAATAAGAAGCATAATATTTATATTGTGCTTGAAAGATTAGTAAAAAAAGAGGGCGTAAGACCTAGAATATTTGAGGCTGTTGAATTAGCAGTTAAGGAATCTGATGGATATTGTGTTCTTTATGTAGATGGTAATGAGGAATTCTATTCCACTAAGTTTGCATGTCCTTTATGTGGCTATTCGCTTGCTAATTTAGAGCCTAGATTATTCTCATTTAATTCACCACTTGGTGCATGTCCTGAATGTAATGGTTTAGGAAAGAAGCTATCTATTTCTCCTGAATTAATTATAGATTATTCAAAATCTATTAATAATGGATGCGTAATTCCTTATAAGAATCAGGATGATGGAAATTTAAGTAAGGCTATTTTGGAGCAGACTTGTAATCATTTTGGTATTGATTTAAATACTCCATTTAATGAATTGCCTGATTCTAAAAAGAAAATAATATTATATGGTTCTCATGAATTAATTGATTATAAGCTTAAATCTACATCTGGTAGAAATCATGATAAAAAGGATTTCTTTGAAGGAATTGTTCCAATGTTTCAAAGACGTTATAATGAAACACAATCTGATTGGATTAGAGATTGGATTGAAAATTTCATGGTTGAAAATAGATGTGAGGTTTGTGGTGGCAAGAGATTAAATGAATCAGTTTTAAATATATTTATTGATGGAAAGAATTTAGCTGATATTTGTGAAATGCCAATTGATAGATTATATGAATGGTTTAGTAATTTAAAGCTATCTAAGGAAAAGGCAGAAATTGCAAAGCTTGCTATTAAAGAAATTAAGGATAGATTACATTTCCTAATTAGTGTAGGTCTTGAATATTTAACATTAGGAAGAAGTGCGGATACATTATCAGGTGGAGAGGCACAGCGTATTAGGCTTGCCACTCAAATAGGCTCTCAATTAACAGGTGTTTTATATGTATTAGATGAACCATCTATTGGTCTTCATCAAAGAGACAATATGAGATTAATTAATACATTAAAGGAAATGAGAGATTTAGGTAATACATTAATTGTTGTTGAGCATGATGAAGAAACAATGCTTAATTGTGATTATTTAGTAGATATTGGACCTAAAGCCGGTGTTCATGGTGGTGAGGTTGTTGCAGCTGGTACACCTAGTGAGGTTATGAAAAATCCTAATAGCTTAACTGGTAAATACTTAAATGGTACTTTAAAAATAGAATTACCTAAGGAAAGAAGAAAGCTTACTAATGGTTATATAACTATAAAAGGGGCAGAGGCTAATAATTTAAAGAATGTAACTGTTAAAATACCAAGAGGTGTTATTACAGTTGTAACTGGTGTATCAGGTTCAGGTAAATCATCATTAGTAAATGAGGTTTTATATAAGAATGCTTGGATGAAATTATATAAATCTAAAAAGGTTGTTCCTGGAAAGGTATCATCTATTGATGGTATTTCTGATTTTGAAAAAATAATTCATGTCTCTCAACAACCAATAGGTAGAACACCAAGATCAAATCCTGCAACATATACTGGTGTATTTGATGATATTAGAGAATTATTTGCTCAAACTAATGACGCTAAGGTAAGAGGCTATGATAAGGGTAAATTCTCATTTAATGCTAAAGGCGGAAGATGTGAGGCCTGTGGTGGAGATGGTGTAAAAAGAATCTCTATGCAATTCTTACCTGATGTTTATGTGCCTTGTGAGGTATGTAAGGGTAAAAGATATATGTCTGAAACTCTAGAAATAAAATTCAAGGGTAAAAATATCGCAGATGTATTAGATATGAGAGTTGAAGAGGCTTTAGAATTCTTTGATGCTATACCAAAGGTAAAATCAAAGCTTCAAACATTATATGATGTAGGCTTAGGCTATATTAAGCTTGGACAATCATCAACTGAATTATCAGGTGGTGAGGCTCAAAGAGTAAAGCTTGCCTATGAATTACATTCAAAGATTAATAATAAAACATTATATGTAATGGATGAGCCTACAACAGGCCTACATACAGATGATATTAAAAAGCTTATGAATGTTATTAATAGAATCGCTGATACAGGTGCGACTGTTATCATTATTGAGCATAATTTAGATGTAATTAAGCTTGCAGATTATATTATTG
>DJXM01000018.1 GCA_002449755.1 Caryophanales bacterium UBA7004 | reverse complement strand
ATATCATCTAGTGTGCTTTCATAGGTTTCTACTACCTTTGATGATGTTGTCTTTATTTTAACAGTCAATACTATACATAATATTGAAATTAAAATACCAATTACTATTGTTGGTATTAGTTCCTTACGCATTTCCTAACCACCTCTTTAATAAATTAAATTCTTCTTGTGTAATAGTTTGATTTCTAGTTCTATCAAATTCTAACTTATAGTGTTTACCACTACCATTTTCATAAAAACTAACTTTAATATTTTTAGTTTCCTTAATAATATCAAGCACTCTCTTATATTCAGCATTCTCTTCTTTTAATTGCTTATTCTTTTCAATCAATGGTAAAGGCTTAATTTCTTCTCTTACATTGTCATCAACAAATTCAGGCGTTAGCTTATACCATCCATCACTTAAAATTGTTTTAACCGCGAAACAGTCCTCGCTCTCAATGTATCTTAATACACAATCCTTTTGCTTCATCATTGTCTTAATCTTTTCAATATAAGCATTTTCCTTTTCGCTCTCTTGTGCTTTAAGTAAGGCTTGTTTGATAGTTGGCATTTTTGATTTTACATATTCTAAACATTGGCAAACCGCATCATTAATATCACAATCACTTAATATATAAATAATATTATTTTCAATTACTTGCAAATCGTTCAACGCTTCACTAGGATTAGCATTGTCTATGGATTCTAGTCTTTGTAAGGCATTTAACACCTTATCTCTATCTTTTAAAATTTGCTCATTTTCACTAGGATTTAAAAAACCTAATGCCCCAAAATGAATAGCAACAATACTTTTAATTTCTTCTAATTCTTTATTCATATTACTTACCTTCCTCATAAATATCTTCTAATTGTCCTAATCTTAAATAAGGTTTACAACTATCTAAATCTAATGTAGTATTCTTGTAATTTCTATCAGTTAGTCTACCACTACTCAATATCTGTTCATATTTATCTAGTCTTTGTAAGGCTTGTTTGATAATGTCATAATAACTTCTTCCGGACATTCCTTTTGAATATCCATCTAGTAATTTTTCTAATGCTTCTAAATATTCTTTACTCATCTTTCTTCACCACTATCATAAATACGCTATTAAAAGCATAATCAACTTTAATGATAATATAACCCTTTCCTAAAAACTCTTTTTGAATATCAGGTAAATCACTTTGGTGAAATATTTCTATTAATAGTTCATCTTCATTTTCATCAATTTTCCAAATTCTGTAATTACTCATTATCTTCTACCTCATATATAATTAAAGCAGTTGCTCTATTATTTACTGATGTGAATTTTATATCTACAACTTTTATATTTTTTTCTTCAATAAAATTATTTATCTTTGTATCTAATCTTGTTTCACAAGATAAAGCACCATCCTGTATCATTTTAGTTTTTATCATCTATTGCTTTCCTCAATTCATCTATTATTGCTTTATCTATTATGTTGTAATCATAATATGTTCCTAATACTATCATTTTGTCATCTTTGGTTTTATAGCAAACAAGAGCAGTTGTAAAATCTCTACCATCACTCTCATCTATTCCTACTAGACAAGTGATTTCTTTTACCTTTACTGCATTACGCTTGATTTTATCTATGTCTAGTTTTGGCATTATCGTTTACCTCTTATCCTTTTTAAACTTAATTCCGTTTATAATTAAATAGTCAATTTGTTCTATTTTTTCATTAGAAACTTCAATTTTTAAATCCATTGAAGTCTGGTTTAAATAAATATGTTCACATTCAATTGTTAAAATGTTGTATGATGGATTATGTAATGTATATTCTTCCGTTATCTTTGGCATTATCTATCACCTTCTTTTACCTTATCATCAATAAACCACCATTCTTTTTGATAGTCTTCTGCTTTTAATTCAGTAAAATCCCAATCACCTCTTGACCAATCAATTCTAATAGTGAAAGTTTTTGCCGAATCGTTAAAATTTGTTATATCAAAATAAGCAAACAGTCCTTTACTTCCAAAAGGCATTTGTACCTTATCTTGAGTTTTTAATTTTTCCCATATTTCTTCACTTGTCATTTTAGCAATTCCTCCTGTTGCTTTATTCTCTTTACTTCTTCTTCTGGTATGAATCTTATAATCTTAATTCGGTTACTTAATAAGGCTCCGTTATGTTCTACTACTGCTCCAAGTGGCTCAACCTCGCAGTAGCAAGTAGGATTATAATGTTTTGATATTTCAGTTATGCTTTCACAAAAATGAAATACCTTATCAGTAGCATTACACTTTTCACCACCTAGAACATTGATTTCATCATTACTGAATTTTGTTTCATAGGTTTTTCCAACCTCAAATTTGAAATCACCCCAACCCTTAAACTGTGTATCAGATAACTTATGATAAAATCCTTTGTAGTAGTGAATATTTCTCTTTGGTGCTTTTTCCTTTATTGGCTTGAATTTCTTAAACCATTCATTAAATGCAGCTTGGCACTCTTCACTTGGTAAACATGATTCGCCTCTAGCGTGTCCTCGTTCATCACCATAGAATTGTCCTAATTTTCCATTGTAGAATATTTCTGCAGTTGCTACTGGTTTTCCATCCTTCCAAATAAATGCTAGGATTTCATCTTGCATTAAGACCTTTTCTACATAACCATTTCTAATTAAGCATTGGTATAATACATCACATTGTTTTTGGATTGTTTCTATATCTTCAGGAATGAATATGTCATATCCATTAATATTAGCATTATATTTTAGCATTGGTTTAACTACTGCTTTTAGATATTCACCCTTTAGTTTGGATGCTGTTTCTCTAACATTCTTTAGTTCTTCCATTACTTTAGCGTGTGATTTGTGTAAATCACTTGGAAAATGCCAATACTTATCTTTTAGGTCATGTCCTACCTTCTTACACATATCTAGGTAGTCATCATATAATCTTCTATTATTAACACTTTCAGAAGATTCCCTTTCATAATAAGTAGTATCAGTTTTATGTGTTTCATATTGAATATAGCCTTTTTTAGTTAAGTATAAATATTCTTCAAATGTTCTCTTCCACCATATCTTTTGGTATGCTTGATAAGTGGCTAAATCACTCTTATACTTAATACATGCTTGAATACTTCTTAATGTAGTATGCTTATCCATAGCTTGATGATTTTCCATAATGAATTTAATTACTTGTTTACGTTTGACCAAACTCAATTTATATAGTTGCTTATTCAATGCTATTCTATATAATCCTAACTGACATAATCCCTCAACCTCTGGATGTTCTTTGTAAACATTTATGATATCCATTAATAACGGATTATTTAATTCAGCTCTATTGATCTTGTTAATGATGTATTTAAAATTTGGATAAACCTTTAAGACATTTTCGATATCTCTATCAGATGTCTTATTTTCAGGATAGCAACCACCTATACGTTCAGTTCCGTATGTTTGCCAATCTTCAGGCTCATTAGCTGCTATTTGATTCCCACCATACCAATAACCAGTTTGAATTATTCTCTCACCTGGATAGAAAACTAAATACCCCATCATTGTTGAAACAATGTTTCTTGCGAAAAATCTATCATTTCCATAATATGTTCCTGTTTCATATTCCTTATAGACATCAAGTTGCTTTAATTGGCTGTTCTTTTTATCGTACCAATCAGCACGAACAGTTCTTACCAGAAACTGTCTTTCAGTTTCCCAATCATATTCTATTTCAATTCTATCTTCGTAATAACATTGATGTGCCATATTATAGCCACTCCCTTTTAATAACTTTACATTTAGTATTTACTCTTTTTCCTATATGCTCACATTCAAGTATCTCGGCATTAGGATTTTCTTGTAAAAACTGCTTTTGAGCTTCACGTGGATTAGTATTTAAAATGAGTTTTGGCAAACAACCATTCTCGGTTTTATACCAAATTCTATATAATTCCATAATTACCCCCTACAGCGTTTTGATATTTGCTCATATTCTTCTTTTGAAATAACACTTAATTTAGCATCTTTCTCAAATATTATTTCATATCTAAATTGGCTCATTGCTTTACCTACATTAGTGAAAAGCATACAAGCCTTATCATCAGCCCAAGATACTTTATAATATTTCTCTAAATAATCTTCATCTTCAGCATATTCACTTTGATAATCTGCTAATTCTTCTAATGCTTGGTTTAATTCTTCTTGTGTTTCAATACAATGATTAGTTAATTGCTCTAATACCCCTAGAATAAAATTGTCTAGTTCTATGTATTTGTTCGGAACACATGAATCGCAAGCCTTTTTAAATTCTAGTCTTTGTTCTGCTTCTTCTTTTTTCAATTTAT
>DJXM01000078.1 GCA_002449755.1 Caryophanales bacterium UBA7004 | reverse complement strand
AAAGAGAATATAAAACTGAGAGTACTGCTAAGGAGGCACCTACTGATTTAAGCCCAGAGGCTATTAGATTAACTACTGCAAACTATACTGTACAAGAAGACACTAATAGCCGTATCTTAAAATTTAAAGATATTTTTACATCAGAAGGTCCATTAACTCAAGCAGCTTATATCGCTAAGAAAAATGCCGGTGTTACATTATACTATAAGGAAAATGGTGCTTATATAGTATCAGAAGAGTGAGTAAGTGGTAAAACTTATTACTCATCAGTATTTGATACAATACTTATTGACTGCACTAATTTATATAGAGCTATTGTAAAAGAACCAGCAGATGAAGTATATGGATATAGACAAACAAAAACTTATGTTTTTGCCCCATTTACTTATACTAATGCACTTAGCCTAAATGCTGATGATACATATGCTCTTCTTGCAACTGAAGGTACTGATTATGTAGAAGGTATAAAAGTATCTACAGACCATATTGGAAATCAAATAGCTTACATGTTACTTCAATTAGGATATCCTGTATTATTTAAACTTTTAGCTAGACAAAAACATGCAGCAGATGCTCCACTTACTGCATTAGGTCAACTAAATGATGAAGCATTCTGGGAGCCTTTAAAAGATACTACAGTTTATGACTTTAGATATTTAACACATGGTGGTGAATATGACCCATCAGTTGCTAGCCTAATGTCAAAAGTTGCAACTTTTAATAATGATGTTACTATAGAAAAGGCTGGTACATTAGTTGATACAAATGGACGTGGTGATATCATTGCATTAGTAGATGTCGATGAAAATTTTGCAAATGTTCCATTTAATCCAGCTAGAGAATTTACAGTACAAGAAAAAACAATTTATCAATTTGCATATAAGGCACAACAATTAACAGAAGCTGATACTTATACATCAATCTTCTGTCCAAGAGTAATTTATAACTTATCTGATTCAGCTGTTGCTGCTTTTGGTAATAATAAAACATTCCCTGCATCATTCCATTACTTAGCTTGTGCTGCTTATGCACAAAGAAATTATGCTGAATGATATGCAGTTGCTGGATATGATAGAGGTATTTCAACATATAGTATTGCAGGTACAACTTATAAGTTAGGTTCTATTGCAGTAAATTCACTTTCTCCTAGAACTCAATTATTATTAGACCAAAATACTTTTGAGATTGATGGCAAATTATCTGATTGTTTAATTACAAAAGCAATTAATATTATTAGATATAATAGAGGTGCTTACCATTTATGGACTAATAGAACAGCACATACTATTAGTACAGAATTAAAGTTCAGTGACTTCTTAAATATTAGACAATTATGTACTACTATTAAGAAAACAACTAGACAAGCTTGCGACCAATATACATTCGACCCTAACTCAGATTTATTATGGATTAACTTTACAAATGCTATTGAGCCAATGCTTCAAAATATGAAGAATGACCAAGGTATCAGAGGTTATAAGGTTTCTAAAGTTGCAAATGATAAGAAAGCACTTATGACAGCAAGAATTAGAATTGTTCCAATTGAAGCTGTAGAAGATTTTGATATTAGTCTTTACTTAGAAGATTCATTAGAAGGAATAATCGTTTCTGCTGATGAAACTGAAGTGGTAGAAGAAGACTAGGAAAGGAGAAATAACTTATGGCATTCGATTCAAACTTAGAGCAATTAAATACTGTACATATTACAGATAATATTCATAATTATGAAGCTGCAAGAAGTGGTTTCTTCGTATTCTTAATTGACCCAAATGATTTAAAACCTCATTTAGCTAAAGATGGTACAATGACTAAGCCTTTATATAAACCAGACTTTGACCCAGATTCTGCTGCAACTTATGAAGATTCTGATATTTATGAAGGTGGATTAGCATCAGACTATATTAGATTAAACTGTGTTAAAGCTCCAGTTCCTGGCTTCAGTGTTGAAACTAAACAATACAGACGTGGTAATGACGTTGTTAACTATGCAGGTGTTCCAAACTTCAAAGATGGTAGCATCGTAGTTGATGATGTTGTTGGTCTTGGAACTAAAAACTTATTATACTCT
Source organism: Caryophanales bacterium UBA7004 (assembly GCA_002449755.1). Classification (GTDB taxonomy): domain Bacteria; phylum Bacillota_I; class Bacilli_A; order Acholeplasmatales; family Anaeroplasmataceae; genus Anaeroplasma. Next base: position 5,625 of record DJXM01000078.1, on the reverse strand, counting down.
TGGTTATATCTTGTTTATAATCCAATTACTCGTAAGGGTGGACGTATGAAGGATTATAAAAAGAAATGTACTTTATTAGAGTATACTCAAGATTATGAATTAATCAGAATCTGGACTCTTGAAGGATGCTTCCCAACAGACATTCAAGAAGGTGATTTTGATAAGGAAAATGACGATAGAAGACAATTAACTATCCCATTAAAGTACGATAGAGCTACATTTAAGTTACCTAATGAAGCTTAATAAGAAATACAGCATACATTTTGTATGCTTTTTCTTTTGCTCTAAAAATAAATTTAATAAATCTATTTTATTTATTTGCTAAATTATTGTGAAGAATCTAAAATAAATGAAAGGAAAAATAGTCTAATGGGCAGAAGAAAAGTTGACCGTAGTGATAAAATAATGCAATCCTTTGAAACAACTAGACCTTTAAAAGTTAGATTAGAAGAACTAGCTAAAGAACGTGGGATAACTGTTTCAGCTTTAATTAGAGAGATTCTTGAAAAGCATTTTGAGGATAGAAATTAGAAAGGAATTATTATAATGGAAAACGTAGAAAGACAACAAAATTATACTATTATGGAAGGTCATGATTTACCTTCTGAAGGAAAGGTATATGAGGGAGTAAAAGTTAATCCTCATATCGAATTAAGAAGCATGACTGCTAGAGATGAAATGAAGCGTTTAGGTTCATCTTCTACAGAATTTAAAACATTAGCAGATATTATTGAAAGCTGTATGATTGAAAAGCCAGCAATTCATGTTTATGATATGACACTTGCTGATTATGAATATTTATTACATAAGCTAAGAGTTATTACTTACGGTCATGATTATAAAATGGTTGTAAAGTGTAATCATTGTAATGAAGTATTTGAGCATGTAGCTAACCTAGATTTACTTATGGTAAAAGATTTTGACCAAGCAGTTTTTGATGAATTACAAACATTTGTGCTTCCTGATAATGGAGATACTATTAAGATTAAACCTCAAACTCCAAGAATCTTAGATGAAATTGTTGCGAGAAACAGAGCATCTAAAAAGCAAGCTAAGCAAGCTGAAATGGACTTCACAACATTATATCAATTAAAATTTGCTATTGATGAAGTAAATGGTATAAAGCAAGACCCTATCACATTAGAAAGCTATATTAATAGATTATCTGGTAAAGACATGATGAAGATTCTTAACAACCTAGATAAGATTAATAGATGTTATGGAATTGATAATACAATATTTGTAGACTGTCCAGAATGTGGTGGTGAAATAGAGACATTTTTTCGCCTTGGACAAGAGTTTTTTAGACCCACTACAATCTAAGGACGGAAGTCCTTATGGACCAAAAAGGTTCAGAGAATTAGTTAAAGAATGCTGATATATTAGTGATAACTTACATACAAGTTATTCTGATGTTTTAGATATGAGTTACCTAGAAAGATTTTATTTAATAGACTGTATTAATGAAAAGAATAAGGCGACTCAAAAAGCAATCGAAGAATTACAAGCAAAGGAAAATACTAAGTAATTTTCGGAGGGCAAAACATGGCTGATTTAAAAGAAATTGATAGAGATGGTATGAAATCCATTTCTCAATTGATGCAACAATTTGCACAGCTTAGAGGCGAAGAATTAGCGCATCAAGAAGAAATCAGAAAAATCAAAATACAAGAATTAAAAGATTATTGAAAGCTATCTAAAAAAGAGCAGAAAGATTTTATAGAGGAAAAGAAAGCTGCTGAAAAAACTCTTACTGACCAAATAATGGCGCAGCGTAGAGCTGCAAAGAAACAAGAGCTTGATGAGGAAGAAAAGCTAATTAAAGCTAGCGGTAATGAGCAAGCTAAAAAAGACTTTGAAGCTAAGAAAAAGAAAATTCAAAAAGAGTTAGATGAAGAAGAAAAAATGCGTAAAAAGTACGATAAAAAGCGTACTGACCGTGAATTAAAAGAAGCAAAGACTCAAAGAAATAAAGAAGCTGATGAGCGCATAAAAGAAGAAGAGGAACTTATGAAAGGTCCTTTCAAAAGACTTCGTGCGACTTTACGTGCCTATGATGAAGATGTGACTGATGAAGATGGTAATGTTGTAGGTAAGAAAAAAAGTAAAAAAGGTGCAGGATTATTATTAAATAACCTTGCGGCCTCAATGACAAAAGCTCTAGGAAGCTTTGCTAAATCTTTAGAGAACACTGTTGATGAAATCAGTAATAGAAAAGCAGAAATTGATACTAGACTTTATGGTTTAGCAGGTGAAAGAAAAAACGGTTCACTTTGGGAAAAAATGTCTAGTGATATTAAAAATAATGTAGGTGTTTCTCCTTACATTAAGCAAGCAGATGTTGCAAGCAAAATTTCTGAAATGGTCGGCCAAGGTATTGCATTTAATGTTGAACAAAGAGCATTACTTGCAGTAGTTAAAGATAAAATTGCAACTACCTTTGATGCTGCAAATGGAACATTATTAAGATTAGTTCGTATCCAACAACAAGATACTACTGCTGCTAGACTTGGTATGGAATCTGCATTAACCCAGTTCTTAAATAACATGTATGCTACTACAGAATATATGTCTGGTTTAGCTACACAAGTTAAAGATAGCTTAAATGAAGCTATGTCATTGATGTCTGGTGAAAATGCATTATCATTTGAATACCAAGTACAAAAATGGTTAGGCTCATTATACTCTGTAGGTATGAGCGATTCCAGCGTTCAAGGATTATCTAATGCTTTAGGCCAAATTGCTGCTGGTAATATTGAAGGTATTACAGGCGGTGGTAGTGGTAACTTAATTGTTATGGCTGCTAACCAAGCAGGCTTAAGCTTAGGAGATATCTTAACAAATGGCCTAGACGAATCAGAAACTAATTTATTATTAAATGCTGCTGTTAATTATTTAGGCGATATTTATAATGAGTCTAAAGATAGTAGAGTTGTTCAACAACAAATGGCTGGCATCTTTGGTATGACCGCTTCAGACTTAAAAGCTGTTGCTAATCTATCTAGTAGCTTAGGAACAATTAGAACCAATGGCTTGAATTATTCTAGTGCAATGGCACAACTACAAATGATGGCTGGTTCTATTGATAAACGTACAAGCTTAGGCGGTGCATTATCAACTATAATGGAAAACTTTAAATATACTATGGCAGAAGGCATCCAAGGAAATCCTGCATTATATGGTATATACAAAGCTGGTTCATTATTAAAAGATTTAACAGGTGGTATTGAATTTGGTCTACCTATGTTTATGGGTACTGGTACTGCTCAAACATTTAATGTTGCTGACATCATGATGACTGCTGCTCTAAGTGGAAGTATTTTAAGTGGTATTGGAGCAATAGGTTCTGGTTTAAGTCAATTAAGTAAAGGCGGCGGAAATAAACTATTACAAGCAATGGGTGTTTATAATGGTAATAATGCGGTAACTCGTGGAACTGGAAGCGGCTTATTAACTGCCGGTGGAATTACAACTTCTCAATCTGGTTCATATATTTCTAATAATGATTCAAGTGCTATTACAGATAAAACAATGACTGACCAAACAGATAGCTCAAAGCAACAAACTGTTGCGGCAGCAGACGAATCAGAAGATATTCAATTAAAAGATGTAAATGCAAATGTAATTAGTATTTATGAACTATTAAATGATGTAGTTAATGGTACTAAGGAACTAAGAGTTACTGGTACTGTAAATATTGAAAATCCATTTAATGGTGGCTTTATAGGAGGCTAAAATTATGTTTAAATTTAATTCAGAAACACTTTTAACAGGACAAATTAAACAAAAGCTAGCTGACTTTAATCTACCAAAATACAGAGTTTATACAAAAGAACAAGAAGTTTATGCTAACTTAAATAATGGCAAAGAAACAGATATTGTTCCTACTTTATATACAAATGAATATCCTTCATATGCAAATAAGGCAGAAGTTCTATATGAAACTCAAATATTATATGCTCCATATATAAAAGATAATATTATTCAAGAGTATATTAAACTTGGTGAAAATAATTATGAATGGAGACCTCATCATTTTAATTTACCAAATCATGATAAGGTTCACAAGTATAATGATTCAACATCTTCTAATGTAGAACCTTATCTATATGGAGTTAAAAAATTAAATTATACTAAAACACTACAAATAAAGAATAATATTTATGACTCATATACTCATGAATATTTAGGAGACTATTTAAGATTCCAAAGAGATTATAATGGTATAAATTTAATGTCATTATATAATTGTTATAGTAATAGAACTGCAGATGATTTAGAATTCAAATTTACAACTATTAATGGAACATTAACTGAATTTAATACTAAAAATACTGGATATAAAATATTAATGATTCCAGTAAAATTATTTAAACAATATACTATTGCACTACAGTGTGAAAGTGTTGTAGAAGTGTGCTGTGGAATGTATAGTATATATCAAGATAAGAGAGCAAAATTTGCAGCATTGCCTGGAATGACTTATGAATTTTATAACAATATCCAATTTATTAATCCTGTACTTTTTGATAAATTATCTTATGACTATTTATTAGCTGAAGGTGGCGAGCAATTAATAAGCAACATTGCTCAAAATGAAGACAACTTAAAGCTATTTATTAAAATACCAAGCTCAGCAAAAACTTCAATAGTAGTATTAGAAGGTGATTATAGAGGATTTAATCAATCACATTTATCTATTAATAATTCTAAGTTAACAAGAGTTACTAACCACACTCTTGTAACTTATGAAAATGTTAATAAATTATCTCCAGAAGATTTAATATCTCCATTACAATTACTTCAAATGAATACTGGTGAGAGCTATCCATTCTCAGACAGATTAATTGAATATTTAGTTGATAACATGGTATTACCAACAGATGAGATTCCTGATAACATTAAACGTGTTAAAACTGTTGTTAGATTAAATATTGATTCTGATGCAGAGCTTGCAGGAAAGTTATCAACAAATGAGACTTGGAGTGCAATCATAACACCATTATTATACAATCAAATGGTTAATGAGCATAATACATTTGAATTAAATAGAGATATTTTAGGATACTGTGATAAAGCTACTGAAAAATACTATAAGTTCCATAGCAAAAATGCTAATGAAACAGTAACAATATCTAATGTTGATATTTATGAATCGGAGGATAATGTTCATGAATGACAATAGTATAAGAATTTTAGACGATAACTATATTTATATCTCACATTTAGATGAGGGATTTAAATTTTGAAAACTTCCTACTTGGCCTGATGAAATAAGTGATACTATGCAATCTAACTTTACACAAACTACTGCTTTAGGTAGAACTGCACCAGTATATACATTTAATAACTCCGGTCCAAGAACTGTTCAGATTGCAATTCCACTTCATAGGGATATTATGGACGATGTAAATACTGGAATAAGCAACTCAAAACTAGGTGAAAATGAAGATTATGTAGATAATTTAATTAATGCTTTAAGAGCAGTTGCACTTCCTAGATATAATACTCAAAATAAAAATATTGAACCACCATTAGTTGCACTTAGACTAGGTACAGAAATATTTATTAAAGGTGTTATAACTAGTGCTATTGGTTGTAGTTATAGAAAACCAATATTAGATA
>DJXM01000063.1 GCA_002449755.1 Caryophanales bacterium UBA7004 | reverse complement strand
ATACTCCAAACTGCTGGTGTATTTACATTTGTGGTTTAGTATTTAAGTATTTATTAAAGAATGGCGGTTTAACTGCTATGAAGGAAAGAAACGAAAAGAAGGCTAAGCTACTTTATGATTATTTAGATAATTCTAAATTATTCAAGGGTACTGTTGAAAAGAATAGCCGTTCTTTAATGAACGTTCCATTCATTGTTAACCCAGATGTTGTTACTGATCCTGCTAAGAAGGAAGAATTAGAGGCTAAGTTCGTTGCTGAATCTAAGAAGGCTGGCTTAGAAAATCTTAAGGGTCATAGAACTGTTGGTGGTATGAGAGCTTCTATTTATAACGCTATGCCAATTGAGGGTGTAGAGGCTTTAATTAAGTTTATGAAGAAATTTGAAGAGGAGAATTTATAATATGAAGGCATTTTGCTTAAATAATATTTCACAGGTAGCTTTAAATACTTTAAAAAATCCTGATACAACTGTTGCTGATATTAATGATGCAGATTCAATTTTAGTTCGTTCAGCTGAAATGAAGGAAATGGAATTAGGAGAAAACATTTTAGCAGTAGCTAGAGCTGGTGCTGGTGTTAACAATATTCCACTTGAAAAATATGCAAAGCAGGGTGTTATTGTATTCAATACACCTGGTGCTAATGCTAATGCTGTTAAGGAATTAGTTTTAGCTGGTATGCTAATTGCATCTAGAGACTTAATTGGTGGTAATAACTGGGTTAAGGAAAATGCTAATGATGAAAATATTGCTAAGACTGCTGAAAAGGCAAAGAAGGCTTTTGGTGGCTATGAAATCTTAGGTAAGAAGATTGCTGTTGTTGGTTTAGGTGCTATTGGTATTTTAGTTGCTAATGCATGTGTTGCATTAGGATTAAATGTTATTGGCTATGACCCATATTTATCAACTGCAAATGCATTAAAGCTTAATTCTAAGGTTAAATATACTGCTTCATTAGAGGATGCTGTAAAGGACGTTGATTTCGTTACAATCCATGTACCTGCAATGGACTCTACTAAGGGTATGATTGATGGTAATTTAATTTCAAAGATGAATAAGAATACTATTATTCTTAACTTCTCTAGAGATTCTTTAGTTAAGGAAGATGAATTAGCTAAAGCATTAGAAAATGGAAATATTAGAAAGTATGTTACTGACTTTGCTAATCCAAAATCAGTTAATATGAAGAATACTATTGTATTACCTCACTTAGGAGCTTCAACTGAAGAGGCTGAGGATAATTGTGCTTTAATGGCTGTTGAGGAATTAAAGGACTTTATCGAAAATGGTAACATCAAGAATTCTGTAAATTATCCTGCAATTAATGCTGGTTCAAAGAATGGTGTTGCTAGAATTTGTATTTGTCATACAAATGTACCTGGTGTTATTAATAAATTCACAAAGGTTATTTCTGACTCAAACGCAAATATCAATACATTATTAAGCCAATCTAAGGGTGAATTTGCTTATACAATCTTAGATACTGATAAGACTGTTGATGCTACATTATTCAATGGCCTTGAGGGTGTAATTAGGGTAAGAGTAATCTAATATGATAAAACTTGGTATGCCTCAGTTATATGAGTATGACTGTATTGAAGATAATTTAAAGCTTGCTAAAAAATTAGGATTAGATTTTATTGAATTAAATCTTAATTTTGGATATTGCCGTAAGGAAATGGAAGCTAAAACTGTTAAAGCCTTACTTGATAAATATGGTATCAAAGCCACTTTACATTTCTATGACGAGGCTGATTTAGCATCATACGATGAAGTGGTAGATGCATATCTAGTATTATTAAAGAGATATTGTGAATTAGGAAAGGGATATATTGAATCAATGAATATTCATTTATGTCCTGGTCCTGTCGTTACAATTTCTGGTGTTAAAAATTATATTTATGAAAAGGAATATGATGAATATATTGAAAGATTCATCAAGAATTTACATAAGGCAGAAAAGATTTGTAACGATAATGGAATAAGAATGGTTATTGAAAATACTGATAATATTCCATCATACACAAAGAAAACATATCTAGATTTATATAAGGCAGGATTTAAGTTCTGCTATGATATTGGACATGATCATTTAAGCTATGATATTGTTGATGAGGTATTAAAGACAGTACCACTTGAATTTCAAGAATTCCATTTCCATGATGGAAAGGATAGAAAGAAGTGTCATTTAGCTTTAGGTGAAGGCACAATTGATTTAAAGAAGTTTAAGGATTTAACAATTAAGCATGATGCTTGGGTTAATTTAGAGGTTAAACAAGCTAGTGATTTAGAGATATCAGTTCCATATTTTAGAAATATTTAAAAAAATAGGTTGATTATAAAAAATACTTTTGTTATAATTAATCGGAAACTTACTATGACATAAGTCATGGCGGAAGGAGTGAACGAAGTATGAAAAATGGTATTCATCCAAATTACAAGACTGTAAAGGTTACTTGTACTACTTGCGGTAACGTATTTGAATCTGGTTCAGTATTAGACGAGATTCGTGTTGATACTTGTTCAAATTGTCATCCATTCTTCACTGGTAAGCAAGTATTTACTCAGGCAGATGGACGTGTTGAAAAGTTCAATAAGCGTTACGGTTTAAATAAGTAATTTAAAATAAATTAGAGCCTTGCGGCTCTTTTTATTTTTTTCTTAAAAGCCATCTTTTACTAAAAAAAACTATATGATATAATTATCTTATATTGTAAATATAAGATACGAGGGAAAGTATATGAACTATTTTGAAAACGAGAAGGGTTGGATTGAATGTATTTGTGGTCCAATGTTTTCTGGAAAAACAGAAGAATTATTAAAAAGAATAAAGAGAATGGAATATAGCAAGAAGAAATATATGGTTTTTAAGCCACAAATTGATTCAAGATATTCTAAAACAGAAATAGTTTCACATAATCAATGTAAGGTTCCAGCTATTTCTATTTCTCATGGCAGTGATATTAAAAGATATTTAAAGGAGTCTACACAAGCAATTGTGATTGATGAGGTTCAATTTTGTGATAAGTCTTTAGTTAAATACTTAAAGGAGCTTGCTGATTTAGGCTATAGAGTTATTGTTGCTGGATTAGATAGAGACTTTAGAGGTGAGCCATTTGGAGTAACTGGTGATGTAATGGCTATTGCTGATATAGTAACTAAGCTTACTGCAGTATGTGCATGCTGCGGAAGAGATGCTACATTAACTCAAAGAATAATCGATGGCGTTCCTGCTTATTATGATGATCCTTTAGTATTAATTGGTGATGAGGATCGCTACGAGCCTAGATGTCGTAATTGTCATGTCGTATTAAAAAATGAAGACTGATATTTATTATATGAATGAAGCCCTAAAGGAAGCGAAGAAGGCTTTATTATTAAAGGAAGTACCAGTAGGTGCAGTTATTGTATATAATGATAAAATTATTGCAAGGGCATATAATAAAAGAGAAACATTAAATAGACCAACTGCTCATGCAGAAATACTAGCAATAGAAAAAGCTTCTAAAAAGCTTGAATCGTGGAGATTAGAGGATTGTATTATGTATATAACATTAGAGCCATGCTTAATGTGCTCTGGTGCTATTATTCAATCTAGAATTAAAAAAGTAATTTATGGTGCTTTAGATCCAAGGTTTGGAACTCATGTTAGTAAAATAAACTTATTCGATGTTAAATTTAATCATACTGTTGATATTCAAGGTGGAATATTAAAGGATGAATGCTCTAATATCATTAAAGATTTTTTTAAAGACCTTAGAGGTCAAAAATAATCTTGAAATGAATATTTCAATGTGATAGAATAAAGGAGTCCTTAGTCAACTTAGCGCGGCGAACCAGGTCAGGATCGGAAGGTAGCAGCCTTAAACAAGCGGAGGTGTGGCTAGGGCGCTTTTTTTTATTTGTAAAGTAAAAAAATAAGGCTATTAGTTCTAATAGCCTCATTAATTTATTATGCTAGCTTTGTCATAAAGATACGAGAATAGTTATTAACCTTATATGTAGTAATAACATTTCCTGTTTCGTAAACATCTTCAACCTGAAGATTGTTTTCAGAAGTAATCTTATCAATATACTTGAAAGCCTTTTTTAAATCCTTGAAATATTTATCCTTAATTGGATATGCATTTATACAACCTGAAATTTTATATGAATAATTCATAAACATTCCTCCTATTTTTCCTAATCCACATCTATAATACTCTTGTAAAAAAGAATGTAAATATGAAAAACGCTACCAAAAATGATGGAAATGTTTACATAAATGGACATGAGTCTTAAAAATAATATGTACAAAACAAAAAAGGGATTTTTGTCCCTTTTTAGATTTTTCTTGTATAAATTTTTAACCAATCCTTTTCTTGCTTTGTTAAATATTTATTAGTTTTCTTATATACCATTTCATGATATTCATTTAACCAGCTCTTTTCTTCCTTTGTAAGAAGAGATACCTTAATACAATCTAAATCGATTGGCGCGAATGTTATTGTTTCAAATGCTAAGAAATCACCAAATTCAGATTGACCCTTTGGTACACATAGCATTTCATTTTCTATTCTAATACCATATTTGTTTTCTAAATATATTCCTGGCTCATTTGTTGTTATCATACCTGGTTCAAATACAGCTGAATCATTTCTTTCTTGAACCTTTTGCCATCTAAATCCATTTGGAGCCTCATGAACTGAAAGAAGATATCCAACACCATGACCTGTTCCGCATTTATAATCCATTAGTTCATTCCAAATCGGACCCCTTGCTAGAATATCAAGATTTTGACCATTGCATCCCTTTAAGAATACTGCTTTACTTAGATTGATCATTGATTTTAAAACAAGAGTAAAATTAGTTTTCATTTCATCATTAATTTTACCAACACCAAATGTTCTAGTAATATCTGTTGTTCCCTCTAAATAATGTCCACCTGAATCTACTAATAAAAAGCCTGGCTTATCAATTTTGTAATTAGTTTCAGGAGTTGCAGAATAATGCATCATAGCACCATGATCAGCAAATGCTGAAATTGTATTGAATGATAAATCTACAAAGCCCTTTGTTTCGCTTCTTAACTTATCAATATAATCAGAAGCTGAAATTTCTGATAATTGTGCCTTATTATCATATGATGTTTTAACATAATACATTAATTTAGCTACTAAAGCTCCGTCTCTATTATGAGCAAGCTTAATATTTCTAATTTCAGTTTCGTTTTTAATTGATTTCATTAATAAAGTCGGATTTTGCTTATTAATAATTGTGTTTCTTTGATTGATGCTTGAATATATTCTATAATTAGCCTTATTTAAATCAATAAGGATATTCTTGCCACCAATAGTTTTAATATATTCATAAAAATCAAAATAATCCTTAACCTTAATATTGTTATCCTTTAAATAGGCTTTAACCTCTGGATTTAGCTTCTTTTTGTCAACGAATAGAATTGCCTCAGTTTGAGTTAATATAAAATAAGATAAGAAAACAGGTGTATGAGATATATCATTGCCTCTTAAATTCAATAGCCATGCAATATCCTCTAAAGAGGTAATAATATGCATGTTAGCTTCAGCATCACTAATTTTTATTCTTAGGTCCTCAACCTTTTTTTGATAATCCTTGCCTGCAAAAAGAAGATCTAAATTATATAATAAAGAAAATGGTAAATTTGGTCTATCAGGCCAAACTGAATTAACTAAATCTACATCATCCTTTATAACAATTCCAGCCTTAACAGTATTAGTTATTGATTTAACTAAATTTGTGCTCATTAATCTGCCATCAAATCCTAATACATCATTATCCTTTAAATAATCATTTAGGAATTGCTCAATTGTTGGAGTACCTGGTGTACCAATTTTCATTATTTTAATATAATTTGGATTTACTTGCTTCTCAGCTTGAATAAAATATCTTCCATCTACCCATAAATAGGCGAATTCCTTTGTTATAAGTAATGTACCCTGAGAGCCAGTAAAGCCTGATAGGAATTGTCTTGCCTTAAAATAATCACTTATATATTCGCTATTATGATAATCTGATGTAGGAATGATATAGGCTTTATAGCCTTCACTTTCCATTTTGTTTCTAAATACTTCAATTATTTCCATAAAAATCACCAGTAATATTATACTATTCTTACGTAAAAAAAACTAGATTGCGATTTTTTCTAGATAGTATGAAATTCTATACTTTTTATTTATAAAAAAGTATTTAGCTTTTGTTGTGTTTTTATCAAAATTAAATTATAATATTATTGAATTTTGAAGAGGAGATGAGAAACATGGATTTAGGTATCGTTGGTATTATAGATATAGTTATAATCTTATTTGGAATTATGTTTTTATTTCTTGGCTTCAAAAAGGGATTTATGAATAAGATGATAGGCTTATTAGGTGTATTAATAATTCTTGCCCTATCATTAGTTTTAGCTTCAAACTTTGCAGAATTTATGAAAAATAGGGAATGGATTTATCCATCTATTTATAATTCAATTTATGATAATGTACAAAATACCGTAAATGAAGCAGGAGAAGGAGCATCAACTGCTGATATCATTGCGAAGGCAATGAATATTCCATCATTCTTTGCATCATTTATTGCAAGTAAAATAGAAGCAACACCTGAAACACTTCCAGCATTAGTAGCTGAAAAGCTTGGTACATATGCTATGAAGGGTATTGCATTCTTGATTTTAGCCTTTGCTTTCTCACTAATTCTTATTATTTTAAGAATATTAGCAAATACATTGAGAAAGAGTTCTATTATCAAAGCAATTGATGGCATAATGGGTATGGCCTTATATTTATTGATTTATGTTGTTATACTTTCATTATTATTCTTTATTCTGAATATTATGGTTAATAAGGAAGTTATAACAGGTAATGCATTAGAATTTATTAAAACTGACTTACAGCTTGAAACTGATGCATTAAGAATTTCTAAATTCTTATATAATGGCAATTTATTTAATTCAATAAAGGAATTGTTCAATTAATGTGAAAAAGTAGTAAATTCAAAAACTACTTTTTTTTAATTATAAATATGATATAATAAAATGAATTTGTTTTTTTGAAAGGAAATAGGTGATTTAATATGAAAATTAATCCTAAATTATTTAATATTGCAGATTCTGTTTCTCCTATTGATGTAAACGAATTTGATAACCGTAAGATCGAGGTTTATAAAATGAGCGATTTTTCTGGTTTAAAGGAAGAATTCGTTAATACAAAGGGACAATTTGCAGTATGGTCTTCAGTTGATGGTAATAATTATCGTTTATTTGTTGAGGATGGTTATTATGAATCAGTTGGTGAGTTATATTCTGGATTTGTTAATAGACAATGGGTTGAATTTTGGGATAAGACAGAGGTTATTTCTAAGAAGTTCTCAAGATTTGTTATTTATCCATTAATGCTTTTAGCTGTAGTATTATGTGTTATTGCATTAGTATTATCATCTAAGATGCCTCAATGGGGTTCTTATGTAATTATTGGTGTATTAGTTTTAATGTTTATTTTTATGCTAGGTGCTAATACATATGTTAAGAAGAAGATGGCTGCTGCTAATCAGGAAAGCCGTAAAATTATTGAGGAGCATATCGGTGCTGGTAAGTTTGATAAGCTATTAGCTAAGCAAAAGGAATATATGGATGATTATTTTGATGCATTATATCCTCAAGATAATGAAGAAAATGCTTCAAATAATGATGATAAGGCTATTGATGCTGAGGTTAAGAAAATTGAAGAGCCTAAGGAAGAATCTAGTGAGGCTTTAGAAGCTAAGCCAGAGGAAAATGAAGATAAAGAAGAAACAAATGATACTTTAGAAAAAGATGTAGAAAAAGAAGAATCTAAATCTACTGACGCTGAATAATTGAATTTTGGGGAGTTTATTTTAAAATGAAATCAATTGATTTAAAATGTATCAATTCATTAAGAGTTGTTGGTGCAGAGGCAATTACAAAGGCAAAGAGTGGACATCCTGGTATTGTATTAGGTGCTGCTCCTATATTACATACATTATTTACAAGACAGATGAGAATTAATTCGTCTGATGAAAAGTGGTTTGATCGTGATAGATTTGTTTTATCAGCTGGTCATGGTTCAACACTTTTATATATGCTACTACACTTAAGTGGATTTGGCATTTCTATGGATGATTTAAAGAATTTACGTCAAAAGGGTTCTAAGACACCTGGTCATCCAGAATATGGCCATGTACCTGGAGTTGAAATTACAACTGGACCTTTAGGTCAAGGTATTTCAAGTGCTGTTGGTATGGCAATTGCTGAAAATCATTTAGAGGCTATTTTTAATAAGCCTGACTATTCTGTTGTTAACCATTATACATATGTAATGTGTGGTGATGGTGACCTTCAAGAGGGTATTGCTATGGAAGCAGCAAGCCTAGCTGGGCATTTAGGATTAGGTAAACTTGTTGTTTTATATGATTCAAATGATATTCAATTAGATGGTGAGGTAGCTTTAGCTAATACTGAAGATATTAAAACTAAGTTTGAAGCAATGGGCTGGGATTATCAGCTTGTTAATGATGGCACAAATTGTGATGATATTAATAATGCAATTGAAATTGCTAAGCAATCTGGTAAACCTTCTATTATTGAAATTAAAACTGTTATTGGATATGGTGCACCTAATTCTGGTGAATCATCAATTCATGGTAAGCCAATGCCAGAAGAGGATATTAAAGTATTACGTAAGAATTTAGGATATGATGAGCCTGAATTTACTTTCGCTAATGATGTAGTTGAATATTACAAGGAAAATGTTATTGAAAGAGGTATCCAAGCTGAAGATGATTGGGATATGCTACTTCGTTCTTATCAAAATCTATATCCTGAAGAATATAAGGATTTATTAAGATTCATTTCTGATGATTTTGAATTAACTGATACTGATGGAATTCCTACATATCCAGATGGCTCAGAGGAATCAACTAGAAAGGTTATGGGAAAGGTATTAGATTGGATTTCATCTAAGCTTCCTAATTTCATGGGTGGTTCAGCTGACTTAACTGCATCTACAATGGTTAAGGGTGCTGATGGTATTTATGGTGCAGATAATCCTCGTGGAAGAAATATTAAATTTGGTGTAAGAGAGCATGCAATGGCTGCTATTACAAATGGTATAACATTACATGGTGGTATGAGAGGATTCTGTGCAGGATTCTTCGTATTCTCTGATTATCTAAAGCCAGCTGTAAGACAGGCTGCAATTATGAATATTCCTTCATTATTCTTTTTCTCACATGATACAGTATGTGTAGGTGAGGATGGTCCAACTCATCAGCCTATTGAGCATTTAACTATGTTTAGAGCAATGCCTAATGTTAATTTATTCCGTCCTGCAGATGCAAGAGAAATGACAGCTGCATTATTAGAAGGAATTAAAGCTAATACATATCCAACAGTTATTACATCATCTAGACAAGCATTACCTAATTTATCTGTAACTAGTAGTGAGGGTGTATTAAAGGGTGCTTATGTTGTAAAGAAGGGTAAGTCAAATTACATTTTATTATCTTGTGGTTCTGAATTATCTATCACTTTAGATGCTGCAAAGGTATTAGAGAAAAAGGGTATTGATGTAACAGTTGTATCTATGCCTTCTATGTTCTTATTTGATAAGCAATCTAAAGAATATAAGGAAAGTGTATTACCTAAGGGTAGTAAGGTTATGGCTATTGAAATGGGTGCTACATTACCTTGGTATAAATATGCTTCTTATGTAAAGGGTATTGATACTTATGGTGCATCTATGCCTATTAAGTATATTTTTGATTATTATGGATTTACTGCTGAAAAGATTGCAGAAGAATTTATTGAAAATGTAAAGTAATTTAAAAAGCAATTTGGTTTTCATTTTTCCAAATTGCTTTTTTTCTATTTTATGTACTTTTTTCTAAAGTCATCCTCAGGTAATGGCTTATCATATAGGTAGCCTTGAATTTTAGTGCATCCTACAGTTTTTAAGAATTCTGCATATTCTGATGTTTCTACGCCCTCACATAATACATCCATATTTAAATTCTTTATCATCGAAATTAATGATGAAACTATAGCTTTATATTTTTCTGATGTATTTTGAGCAAGGCTCTTATCTATTTTAATACAATCAAAATTTAAAGTAGCTAAGGATGCTACATTAGAATATCCTGAGCCAAAATCATCCATTAATACCCTATATCCATAATCATGTAATAAATTAATGAAATCAGAAATCTCATCATTGTTGTTATAAAACATTCCTTCAGTTATTTCTAATTCTATTAGGTCATTTGGAATTTTATATTTTCTTTTGATTTTATTCAACTGTCTTAAATATTCCTTAAAATCAGATACATATCTAGAAACATTTAAAGAAATAGGCAATGGTGTTTTTCCTTCATCTAATACCGTTCTTAAAAATTTACATGTGTTTTCAAAAACAACAAAATCTAATTCCTCAATGAATCCATTTTCTTCAAAGATAGGTATAAATGTATTTGGGAAAATAAGCTTTTCATGGTAGAAGAACCATCTAGTTAAGGCCTCAGCTCCAACTAGCTTGCCAGTTTTTGAATCTATTTTTGGCTGAAGATATAATAAGAATTCATCATTCTTTAGAGCGTCATGCATATGAAGCTCTAAATTAGCTTTTTCCTGTTCTAGCTCATGAACCTCGTTAGAATAGAATGTTAAAGCTGAATTTGAATTTTTAAATGCCATAGCTGTTTTATCTAATGCAACATTTAATTTATCATTACAATCATTTATATAAACTCCACCATGAAGAATAATTCTAAATCTTGTTACTGGTGAATTATTATAAATATGTCTTGCTACCTCACTAAATACATATGATATTTCCTTTTGGTTAGTATTTGGGAAAAAGACCATAAATTTATCGTCAGAATCATGGCAGAATATATATTGGCTATATACATATGTACCAAGCTTATCAGCAATAGAAGAATATATCTTTTCACATTGCTTGTTTCCTATTACAGAACGTATATTATAAAAATCAGTAATTTGTATTTGAAGTATTGAATATTGCATATTTGGATTATTTTTCAATAATGTATTTACTTCAATTCTCCATTTTTTGAAATTTATAATTCCTGTAGCTTGATCTATATATAAATCCCTAAAATGATTTTTTGTGTCAATTTGCTTTTTAGCTTGTACTGCAAATATTTTAGATATCAATCTAAGTGATGATATTTCATCCTTTGACCAAAATCTATTTATTGAGCACATTGAGAAATTAATTAAACCAAGATCTTTTCCATTTAATTCTAATCTGAAGGCTAATATTGCTGATGTTTTTGCTTTATGTAATATTTCATATAATGGACTTGTTTTAACTGATTCAACCTGATTATATTTAAGCATTCCATTAGAACCTATTTGATTTACTATCTTATTATAAACTTCTCTAGATTTTGCATCAGGTAGAAGAGGTGTATTGGCCGAAGGGTTATTCCATATTTGAATATCAAATTCGTCATTATCTATATCATATGTAACATAGGTTATTCTATCTAGTAGGAAGAAGTTTCCTATTACTGATAAAGCATCTTTTAAATTGTTATTTAATTCGGTTTCTTGATTTAGTAATTCTATAATTCCTGATGTAATATTATATGTATAGTTTTGGACATGAATTGGTACCTTTGCATTATAGAATTCTGTAACATAATCATCTGGAACCTGACCACTTAATTCTAATGTGTATATTACAAAATTATTTTTACCCTTTTTAATTCCTCTACGATATGCTATTTCTGCTTTCTTGATTAATAAATCTAGGTTTGTTCCATCATATGGACATCTAGAACAACCAATAGTAGCGTGAAGATTTATCTTTCTTACATGCTGAATATTTAGGTTTTCGATTAAGTGCCTAATTACTGATACTCTATCATGAATTATATTGTAATCATCATTAGTCTTTAATATAATTACAAATTCTGATTCTCCAATTCTACATATTGAGCCATCATTTCCTAAGTTAAGCTTTATAGCAGTAACTGTTTCAATTAGGATAATATCGCTAAACATGTTTCCATATTCTTTAGTGATTTCTTCAAAATTATCTATTCCCATTCTTAGAATAATAAAGCTATCGTTATTTTCGATTAATTTATTTGCCTCTGCAATAAGTGTATTTTTACTAATAGCCTTGGTTAATTCATCATTTTCATAATTGCTTAAATCTAAAGGATAATAGCTAAATATTATATCATTTTTATCGAATTTATAGCCACGTAGTATGAATGTAACCTTAGATTCATCCTCTTTCTCATAATCTAATGTAATACTGAATGTTCCAGAATCTGTATCTAGATTAGTCATAAATCTATCTATTTTATCATAAAATATATCCTTTAGATTATATGACTTAGCCATTAGGTGTGCTAAATCAATGAAGGATAGATTTTCTCCTATTTTGTTTTCTTCATAGTATACTTCTTTACAAATCTTTTGTTCTGAATCGATAAAAAAAACAAATGAGTTGTAAAGGTATAACACTTTTTTTATTAAATCTTCAGTTTTCATAGGCATACCTCATATCGAAACGTTATATTTAATTAATTTTATCATTTGTGATAGATTATGTCAATTTCCTTTCAATATCACGATTCCTATTTTATTTTTTTTAAATAAGTGTATAATTTAAAAGGAATGTTTTTATTTGAAAAGGAGGATTATACATATGTATGATTTAATCGTTGTTGGAGCAGGTCATGCTGGCTGTGAGGCAGCTATTGCTTCTAGCAAAATGGGACTTAAAACTCTATTAATAACAGGTAATCTTAATATGACTGGTTCAATGCCTTGTAATCCTTCAATTGGAGGACCTGCAAAGGGTGTTGTAGTTAGAGAAATTGATGCATTAGGTGGATATATGGGTAAGAATGCTGATATGTGTCAGATTCAAACTAAAATGCTTAATAGCTCTAAGGGTCCTGCTGTAAGAGCATTAAGATTTCAAATTGATAAATTACTTTATGCAAGAGAAATGCTTAAATATTTAAAGACAGTAAATAATTTAACTTTAATGGAAAAAATAGTTAATGATTTAATTATTGAGAATAAAACAATTAAGGGTATTGTTACATTAGATGGTGAAAGAATTGAATCTAAGGCTGTTGTTTTAACAACTGGTACCTATCTAGCAAGTCGTATTTTAAGAGGACATTGGACAAGTCCTGAAGGACCAGATGGACAGCAAACATCATATGGTATTTCAAAAGCTTTAAGAGATGCAGGCTTTACTATTTTAAGATTGAAAACAGGTACTCCTGCAAGAATTAAGGCATCTACTATTGATTTTTCACAAACTCAGGTTGAAATGGGTGACGAAAAAACATGGCATTATTCCTTTGATAAGGGATATAATTCTATTTTGAATGTTAAGGTCCCTTGTTATTTAACATATACTAATGAGGCTATTCATAATATTATTAAAAGTAATTTGAAGGAATCAGCAATGTATGGTGGAGTAGTAGAGGGAGTAGGTCCTAGATATTGTCCATCTATTGAGGATAAGGTTGTTAAGTTTTCTGATAAGGAAAGACATCAAATTTTTTATGAGCCTGAAAGCTTAGATATTGATCAGGAATATATCCAAGGCTTTTCAACATCTATGCCTGTAGAAATTCAGGATAAAATGATTAGAGAATTACCTGGCTTAAGAAATTGTGAGGTAATTAGATACGCTTATGCGATTGAATATGATGCTATAGATCCGCTTGAGCTTTGGCCAAGCCTTGAAACTAAGGTTGTTAATAACCTATTTACTGCTGGACAAATTAATGGTACATCTGGTTATGAGGAAGCAGCTGGTCAGGGATTAATTGCTGGTATTAATGCATCCTTAAAGATTTTAGGTAAGGAGCCTTTAATTTTATCTAGAGATGAAGCCTATATTGGTGTTATGATTGATGATTTAGTTACTAAGGGTACAAAGGAGCCATATAGATTATTAACATCTAGAGCTGAATATAGATTATTATTACGTCATGATAATGCTGATATTAGATTAAGAGAATATGGATATAAAGTTGGTACTATTTCTAAGGAGCAATATGATAGATTAAATCAAAAGAAGAAATCTATTGAATCTGTTAAGGAGCAGTTTAAATCAAAGAAGATTCATTTAGATATTATTAATGAATATTTAAATGGAAGAATTGAGGCTGTAAGAGAAAGCCAAACATTAGAAAATCTAATTAAGAGACCTGAAATTGATTTTAATGATATTAAGGTGTTGTTAGATAAGGCAAATACTAAATTAAATATTGATTATGATGATATAGATGAAATATTAGAGGCTGTAGAAATTTCATATAAATATGATGGCTATATTAAAAAGGCTAAGGATCAAGCTAATAAAATGAAGGCTTATGATGCTAAGCAAATACCTGATGATATTAATTATGATGATGTTGATAATATTGCGCTTGAGGCAAGGGAAAAATTTAAAAAGATTAAGCCTAAAACTATTGGTCAAGCATCTAGAATATCAGGTGTTAATCCTGCAGATATTTCAGTATTAGTTGTTTATGTTGAAAAGATGAGGAGAGAAGCAAATGAAATTTAATGATTTACTTTCTTTACTTGGAATTTCATGTAATGATGAAATAGAAAACAAATTTCAAAATTATTATTCTAAATTAATTGAAGTTAATGAATATATGAATTTGACTGCTATAACTGATAAGGATGAGGTTTATTGCAAGCATTTTTATGATTCTTTAACGATTTTAAAGGCTTTAGGTGAATTAAGTAATATTAAATTATGTGATGTTGGAAGTGGTGCAGGTTTCCCGTCTGTTCCTCTTGCGATTGTAAGAGATGATATTGATGTTACTATCATTGATGCATTAAATAAAAGAATCAATTTTTTAAATGATTTAGCAGGCTTATTAGAATTAGATAATGTTCATGCATATCATAAAAGAGCAGAGGATTTTCAAAAAGACAATAGAGAATCATTTGATGTTGTAACAGCAAGAGCTGTAGCAAGGCTTAATGTGCTTGCTGAATTATGCATACCTTTAGTTAAAATTGGCGGCTTATTTATTGCGATGAAGGGTCAAGATGGTAAGCTAGAGCTTGACGAGGCTAAAAATTCTATTAATATATTAGGTGGAAAACTTAAGGAAGTTATTAGCTTAGAACTACCTGATAATCATGGAAAAAGAGAAATTATTGTTATAGAGAAAATAAAGGAATGCCCTAAAAAATATCCTAGAGCATTTGCTAAAATAAAGGAGAGACCTTTATAATGTATGAGCTAAATCAAATTGTTGAAACAAAAAAGCCTCATGTTTGTGGTTCTACAAAATGGAAGGTTATTAGAACTGGTGCTAGTATAAAGCTTGAATGTGAAGGCTGTAAGAGAGTTATTATGCTAGATTCTTTTGAGCTTGATAAAAGAATTAAGAAAACCAAATAATTGCTATATATGATAATATATGGTAAAATAATTTGTGTTTTTAGAGGGGAATAGAATATGATAGGATATTGGAATTATACAGTATTGTTAACGTATATCAGTGTTATTCTTGCTTGCGTGGGTATAGGCTGTGCAGCGGTTGGTTCTGGATATAATGTTGATGTAGCTGTAGGATGCTTATTGACTTGTGGCCTTTTAGATATGTTCGATGGTAAGGTTGCAAGAACTAAAAAGGATAGAACTGAGATGATGAAAGATTTTGGTATTCAAATTGATTCATTATCTGATGTTATTGCATTTGGTATATTGCCAGCTATGATTGGTTTTGCTTTAGTAAGACGCTATGATATCGAATGGTATACTAAATGGTATTTTTGGATTTATGTAGTTGTTTTATTAACTTATGTTTTATTTGGTTTAGTAAGACTTGGCTATTTCAATGCACTTGAAAATGACAGAATTAAATCAGGTGATACAGGAGTATTACATTTCTATACTGGATTACCTATAACTATGGCAAGCCTTATTTTCCCTGCTTTTTGGATTCTAAGCAGAGTTAGTGGCTTTGTATGGATTTATTTAGGTGTTATTGTTATTGTTGGATGCTTATTTGTTTTAAGAATAAAAATACCTAAGCCACATAGTAAGAAGATGGCTATATTCTTATCACTTTTTGGAACATGCTTATTAATAGCAATGATTTTAGTAGCAATTTTTAGTTAAATATTTAACTCAGGTTGATGTTGAAGCCTGAGTTTTTTATATATTTTATATATAGCTTAAAAAAACGCTACATATTGGCTAATAAATATAAGAAAAAAATGTATAAAAAAACATAAAATAATTGTTGACAAGAAATTTTGGTATGATATAATGAAAAAGCACTCACGCAAAAATGAGAGTGAAATTAAATAAATGGTTGGGTAGCGAAGAGGCTAAACGCGGCAGACTGTAAATCTGCTCCCTAAGGGTTCGGTGGTTCGAAACCACTCCCAACCACCACTCATATTATTTTATAAAATATTGGTTGACATAGTTTTATAAAATGATAAAATAAAAAAGGCACTAAAATTTAGTGCAAAATTAAATCTTTGAAAACTATATATGACGAACAGAATTACAAACAAGCAATTCTTTTAAAAGAATGAGCAAAAGAGAAAAAACGAAAACAAAAATAAATTTTTTGGAGAGTTTGATCCTG
>DJXM01000072.1 GCA_002449755.1 Caryophanales bacterium UBA7004 | reverse complement strand
GCAGTTGCTTATGCAATGAGACTTGCAAGAACTACTAAAAAGACTGGTACTATCCTTGTTAATCTATCTGGTAGAGGAGATAAGGATATGGATTATGTAATTGAAAAATATGGTCTTGATTGGTTAGAAAAGCACAATATTAAATTACCTAGATAAGCGTCAATGACGCTTTTCTTTTTCCTCTAAAAAATGATATAATTAAATTCGAGGTTATACTATGGATGGATTTAAATTTATATCAAAAAATGAATATTTAAATATTAAAAATGGAATAAATGATATGATTTTATTTATACAAAAGGGAATAAAATCATCATTTACATTTAGCTTTCAATTTAGTGGACCATGCCAAAAGAATATGGTTACTATTAATGAATCAAAATATATTGGCTATGATTTTAATGTTAAATTTTATATAAACGATAATAAATTAGACGCTAATGACGTAAATAAAATAATTACTGATGCTATAAAAATATATTTAAAAACTAATTCAAATTATGAATTAATAGATGATTTAAACGGAATTAGAATTAATATTAATGATGATAATTATTTAGCATTGAAGCATACACTAGATATAGATATTTATAAAAAGGATAATGAAGAATTATTATATATAAAGTATAAAAATAATAATTATATATGGGCTAAGGAAAGTATGGGTAATCTATCTTTAGATAATAAATATGATTTATTAATTGAATGTGGATTAAAGGATTTTATTAAATATCAATATATTAAAAGAAGAAATAGAGAGCCAAATAAAAAATCTATTATCATATTTGAGGAATGTATAGCGGCAATTTATCACGAATTTTATGACAATGATAGAAGCTTTTTGTAGTTAAGTATACTTTCGTACCTATTGGTACGATTTTTGTTGTAAAACGCTTTACATGGTTCTATAATAAAAATTGGTATGGGGGTACTGAAAAATGGATGAGGAGAAATTAGAAGGATTAAATTTTGATGCTTTAAGAGAAGAAGCTAAGGAAAGAAAAATTAAAACTATTGTTGGAGAAGAATTTAAATTTGGTAAGCCATTATCTTATACTGCAAGATATACAAATCAGTTAGCGGCAAGTGCTAGGGTTAATTTTTTAAATGGTTTAGTTTTAGCTATTGCTTGTATCTATTTTATTATTATGATATTTACTATGGGAGCTGAAAATATTTTTAGAAACGGAAGCTGGTATGTTTTAATCCCTGTCATTTTAGTAATAATTGCGTGCATTGTTTTAGGTCTTAGTTCTTATTTTGGAAGAATGGATGCAGAATGTAGTCTATCCGTAGTTAATGGACATTTTGCGAAAGCTTTTGAAAGAAGAAAGGCCTCATTTATGGCCCATTTATTAAGCTTTGCTGTCTCTGGTATTTTAAATGATTCAAGGGCAAGTAATGCTATAAGAAGCATGAATTCTATTGCTCAATCTTATTTAGAAAGCACTATATTTGGTCTTAAGATGCAAGGAATAGAAGAAGAATTTAGCAAGGTTAAGGAAATGGATTCTGTTTTTGAAAAAAATTATAAAATTAAAAGTCTTCATACTTGGAACCTAATAATACCATATGTTGTAGGTGCTATAGCAGGTATATATTTATTTGCATTTAGACTTTATGTAGAGAAAGCATATAACTTAAATATGGAATTAGAAACAGCATTAAGGCTAATAGCACTTGTACCTTTATTCTTGTTCTTAGGATTATTTATTTTCAATATCATTTATTATAGCTTAGAAATTAATTATTGGGTTAATGTCAGTGAAAAAATGGTTAGTATTCAAAAGAGATTAGATAAAGAAGCAACAGAAAAAATGAAAGAAGAAAAAAATGAGGAGAATTAAATCTCCTCAATTTTTTTATAATATCTTCTTAGATATTTTTAATGAACCATCATTAATTTTAGCTTCTAAATCCTCTAAGCAATATGGCTTTCCAAATAGATAGCCCTGAAGTCTACCACAGCCAATTTTTGTTAAGAATTCAGATTCTTCCTTAGTTTCAACACCCTCAGTTAAGGTATTCATTCCTAATCTATTTGCTAATTGGATAATACAATCTATAATATCCTTTGTTTTTTCATTTGTATCGAAATTAGATAGGAATTTCATATCGATTTTAACAACATCAAATGTGAAGTCCTTTAATACATTTAAAGAAGAGTAGCCTGAACCAAAATCGTCTAGCCAAATTGAATAGCCTATTTCCTTTAAATCAGTAATAGTAGTATTTAATTTATCCTGACTATTTGTTAAGGCACTTTCTGTAACCTCAACATGAAGATATTTCATATCTATATTGTATTTAGCAATGGCCTCATTTAAAGTCTTTGGAACATCCATAAGCTCAAAATCTAGCCTTGAGAAATTAATTGATACAGGAACAACCTTACGGTCATTATCTATAGCTTTTTTTAGATTGTTGCATACACATTCAATAATTGCTTTATCTAATTTATGAATTAGTCTTGTTTCCTCTAATACAGGAATAAAATCAGCTGGTGATAGGAAGCCATAAACTGGATCAATCCATCTAGCTAATGCTTCAAGGCCACATAATTCGTGATTGTCGCTCCATACAACTGGCTGATAGAAGGCCTTTATCCAGCCCTTTTCAATAGCCTCATCTAAATGATTTATGATATATTGACGCTTATTGAATTTTAAATCTAATTTATCATCATATTCTAAATAATTAGTTTCTGGAGTTTTCTTTATTAATCCACAGGCATATCTTGCTTTATCAATAGCCTTATTTGGATTTTCGTTAGGCTTTGGTATATATCCTCCTACCTTAAGAAGAACAAATAAGCCGCCTGCAGCTCTTTTAACTGTGTTTTCTAATGTTTTAATTTTTTCATCTAGATTTTCGTTTTTAGTAAATATTATGAAATGATCATCTGATTGTCTAGCAACTAAATCATTAGGGAAGGATATAGCAAATCTATTACCGATTTCTCTTAATACTCTATCTCCCTCATCAAATCCCTTTTGATCATTAATTGTTCTAAAGTTTGCTAAATTAGTGAATAAATAAATATGACTATTTATTTTATTTGGATTAGTTCTTTGTGTTTTAATAATTTCATTTGATAAATAATTAACATTATGAATATTGATTAAATGATCATAGATTGCATCATGGATTAATCTTTCATCCTTTTTAGCCTCAGCGACACGCTGCTGATAAATAGATATTGTTATTGCAGTTAATGATATTAGGAATGTAATATAATTAATTTTATCTCCATCTAGGAATTCTCTTCCATCATATGAATCTAGGAAGTAGTAGAATAATAGGAAGATAGAAACAAGCATTAAAACTGAAATATATGGCTTAAAAATTAGTAGACATGCAGCGAAAACTATCATAGTTAGGAAGCATGTTATCATTTTTAATTTTTTAATATCAAATTTAGGATTTGCTATATCTGCGATATGAGCAAAATCAGAATAGCCTACCTTAATACCAAATAATAAGCATACTAAGCTGAAGCATACAATTAATACTATAGATAAAATATAGCTGTTATCATCTTTTATTTTTTGGTATAGAGTATCACCAATTAATGCCACACCAAAGACTGGCATCGATACATAAACTAAAACTGTTGTCACCTTATTGATGTTTGTACCAGTTATTTTTTCTGGAATTAATAGGAATATCCATAATACACAGATTACACCTAGGACTAGCTTAGTAATAAATGTTGCCCTATTTTTGACATGCTTTATATAGAATAATGCAAATAGGAACATCGCTAATGAGCATACTATAAAAAGGAAATATAACGATGTATATGAGAAGAATAAATCAAATCTTGATGTAAATCCTAAAGACTCATATGTATCCCATGAAGGAGAAATGTATTTATTGATTTGTCTAAATATCATCCATATTTCTATAGCAAATATAATAAACGACATATAGATACTACTTTTAATATTTACATCATTTAAATATTTTCTTACATATTTAGAATTTCTTCTAAAGCCTAGTATATCTCTAACGAAATTCCATACGTTTTTTAGAGCGGTCATAAAATTACCCCCATTTAACTGAATCTCTTTAAAATATTATATCACAATATTGAACATAAATTACATATTTGTTTGAAAACAAAACAGCCGTCATTTATTATGACAGCTGTTTCAAAATTATTTATTTTTCTTAAGTTCTTGTAAATAATGATTTACACTATGAGCGGCTACATTACCCTCTCCAACAGCTTTAGCATATTGGTAAGGTCTGCCTGTGCAATCGCCTGCGGCAAATACACCCTTTAAATTTGTAGCACATAATCTATCGACAAGGATATGTCCATCCTTATCCTCTAAGCCTGGAACTAAAACAGAGGGGGAGATAGAAGCTTTTAGCATAAATACACCATCAGATTCTATATTAGTGTCGTTTAATGCTAAAAGCATTCTTTTGTTCTCTTTTTTAATTTCCTTAGGCATTCCTTTGAAAGTACATACATTACCTAAATTTAATTCAACATCCTTATATAAAGGAATGAAATTAACCTTAGCTGCAAGTTGTGCTAAATATTCAACCTCACCTTCAAATTCCTTAGAAGAAGAAACTACAGTGATTTCCTTGCCCTTATATAGGAAACCATCACATGTAGCACAATATGATACACCTTGACCCAATAATTCGATTTCACCCTTAATAGGCTTAACAGTTTCAACACCTAATCCTAAAACAATAGTTTGTGCCTCATATGAGTCTTGGCCGCATAATACTGCATAATGATCTCCTAAATCATATACTCCAGTAACCTGCTTATCTAAAATTTCAATACCCATATCATTAAGCTGCTTAGCAAATGCTTCCTTCATTTCCTTACCAGAAACAGAAGATAAGCCTGGATAATTTCTAATTTTTTCAGCAGTATTGATCTTAAAGGATAAATTCTTAGGACCAATAATTAAGAAGTTTTTATTTAATTGCTTAAGTGTAAGAGCTGCTGAAATACCAGCCGCACCTGTTCCTATAATTATTGAATCAAACATAATATCACCTCGTTTTTATTACTTTACTAATTCAGCAATGAATTTCTTGATCTTATCCATTTTATCTACTGGTTCAAATCTAGCAACTACATTTCCTTCTCTATCAACTAAGAATTTAGTGAAATTCCATCTGATTTCATTATCCTTAGCATGACTAAGCTTTTGTAGCATACCCATCTTTAAGCCTTTTCCCTTATATGGACAAGCATCCTCTAAATATTTAAATAAGTCACACTTATTTTCACCATTTACTAATACCTTCTTGAATCTCTTGAAAGTAGTATCATACTTTAAAGAGCAGAATTGATTAATTTCAGTATCATTACCTGGAGCCTGCTCAAGGAATTGGTTACAAGGGAAGTCTAAAACCTCAAAGCCCTTATCTTTAAATTCTCTATAATACTCCTCTAATTCCTTATATTGAGGAGTGAAGCCACATCCTGTTGCAGTATTAACAACTAATAATACCTTACCTTCATACTCTCTTAAATTTTGACAAGAACCATCTTGATTTAATACATTAATTTCATAAAATTTATCATTCATATTTATACCTCTTACTTTACTAACTCTCTAACCTTAGCTTCAGGAATGAAACCTACAGTCTTATTAACTAATTCATTATTATTGAATACTAATAATGTAGGGATTGCCTCAATACCAAACTTTTCAGCAACATCATCATTTTCATCTAAATTAACCTTTACAGTTACTAAGCCCTCAGTTGTATCAGCAACCTTTTCAACTACAGGCCCTAGCATTCTACAAGGACCACACCAAGGTGCCCATACATCAACTAATACCTTATTATTATTTTTTACTACCTCATTTAGCTCTGCTAAACCATTAATTTCCTTTACCATTATTTACACGTCCTTTCAAATTCAATTGTTTGCAACTTAATCATTGCAATTACATTGTATGCAATTTAATTATACCTGTCAATAGATTGTACACAATTTTTTATAAATTTTATGAAATTTTTTTCTTGTTTTATAAATAAAACAAAAGTAGTATATAAAAAAGCTCACAAGGAGCTTAATTATTTAAATTATTTAAAATTTTATATAAAACCTTATATAGTAAAGCTGCCTCTTCATTAGATAAAGATATACAGCCACCCATGCTTTTAGGAACATTTAAGGCGTCGTCTCTTAGAGCCATTCCCTTTTCTGTAACACTTATAACTAGATTTCTTTCATCGTCATTATTTTTCTTTCTTTCGATATAGCCCTTATCCTCTAGCTTTTTAAGAAGAGGTGTAAGTGTACCTGAATCTAGATATAAATATTCCCCAAGATGCTTTACATTTAATGATTGGTGCTCCCACATAACCATCATACAAATATATTGAGTATATGTAAGATCTAGCTTATCTAAAAAAGGTTTATATTTTCTTGTTATCTCTTTAGCGGCTGCGTAAAGAGGAAAACATATTTGATTTTCTAGCTTTAGTGAATCATATTTATCCATATTATCTAACTCCTACAATGAAATTATAACATAAAATAAAATTTTATAAAATCTAATTTCATTTTTTTGTTTTTCTCTATTCCTATTGACTTACTAGGAAAAGATAGTATAATTGAAATAAAAAAAGGAAAGGAATGATTATTATGATGTCATACATGCTTAAGAAATTTAATAATTATTCATTAATAAGCTTTTAGGGCTTAGCCCTTTTTATTTTATTCTTGGGAGGTATTCTTATGAACGTAGTTTTATTTGGAGATTCAAATACCTATGGATATAATCCAGTAGGAGATAGATATGAAAATAGATATTCAAATATCTTAAAAAGACATTATATGAATAGAATTAATATTTATGAGGAGGGCTTAGTAGGAAGAACTACAATTTATGATGATTTAAATAGACCAAATAGAAGCTCCTTAGGTAATGTTGATATTATTTTATCTAAATATAATGAAATAGATTTATTAGTTATAATGCTTGGAACTAACGATTATAAGAAAACAAATGCTAAATCTAAGGCAGATTTAAGATATGGAATGGAATCATTATTAAAGAAAATTAAAAATTTAAACATAAAAAGTATTTTATTAATTTCACCAATTCTTTTAAGTGAAAATATAAGTGATTTAGATAATGAATTTGATTATAGCTCATATTTATTATCAAAGGATGCATCACTAATCTATAAAGGAATAGCTAATGATTATGATACATTATTTTTAGATGCCTCAGATTATGCATCACCTGGTATAGATGGTGAGCATTTAGATGAGGTAGGACATTTTAATTTAGGAAAGAAAATAGCTAAGGTTATTGATGAATTTATAAAAAGCGAGGAGGATTAGAAAATGGAATTTGAAACATTGTGCTTACATGCAGATAACAATATAAAGGATGAATGGGGTACATTAAGCATGCCAATTTGTCAAAGTGCAACCTTTGTTCATAAAAGTGTAGATGATAATGGAGAATATAGCTATTCAAGATTATCTAATCCAACAAGAAGCCATTTAGAAAATACAGTTAAGGCATTAGAAAATGGTAGTGTGTGTGTTGCCTTTTCATCAGGAATGGCAGCTATAACAGCTGTATCTAAATTATTTAAGAATAATGATCATATAATCGCATCAGATGATTTATATGGTGGAGCATTAAGATTATTTAGAAATTTTAGTGAAATTGAAGGTGTTGAATTTGATTATATAGATACATCAAATATAGATTTAGTATTAGGTAAAATTAAGAAAAATACTAAAGCTATTTATATTGAAACACCATCAAATCCTTTAATGCAGGTTACTGATATAAGAAAAGTAGCAAGGATTGCTAGAGAAAATAATTTATTATTAATAGTAGATAATACCTTCCTTACACCATATTATCAGCGTCCATTAGAATTAGGAGCTGATATAGTTATTCATAGCGGCACTAAATATTTAGGTGGTCATAATGATTCATTAGCTGGCTTTGTTGTAACAAAGGAAAAGGAATTAGGAGATAGGATTATTTATATTTCTAAGACAATAGGAGCTAACCTTTCTCCATTTGATTCATTTTTAATTGAAAGAGGAATTAAAACATTACCTATTAGAATGGATAGAATAAATGATAATGCAATTAAAATAGCTCAATTTTTATCAAAAGAGAAAAAGATAAAAAAAGTATATTATGTAGGATTAGAATCTGATAAGGGATACGAAATAAATAAAAGCCAATCAAGTGGCTTTGGTGGAATGATTTCTATTGAATTAGAATCAGAGGAATTAGCTAAGCATGTGCTAGGCTCTGTTAAAATATTTCAATATGCTGAATCATTAGGTGGAGTAGATTCATTAATTACCTATCCAATGAAGCAAACTCATGCTGATTTACCTAAGGAAGAAAGAGATAAAAGAGGTATTAATGAAAGATTCCTAAGATTATCTATTGGTATAGAAAATGTTAATGATTTAATTGACGATTTGAAGCAAGCACTAGAGGTTTAATATGTATAATTTTGATATTGAAATTAATAGAAAAAACACTAATAGCTTAAAATGGGATTTTAATAAAGAAAGAGGTAAAGACGAAAATCTACTTCCTTTTTGGGTTGCGGATATGGATTTTAAATTGCCTGATAGTATTATTGATTCATTAATAAATAAAGCTAAAGAGGGTGTATTTGGCTATAGTGATCCTAAAATTGATTATTATAATGCTTTGATTGATTGGTATAAAACTGAATATGATGTTAATTTAGATTTAAAAAATATAATTGTTTCACCTAGTGTTGTATTTTCTATTTGTACATTAATTAAAATAGTAACAAAGGAAAATGATGCGATTATAATAAATGAACCTGTTTATTATCCTTTTAAATCATCTATTACAGTAAATAATAGAAGACCTATTAGTAGTGATTTAATAATAAGAAATGATAAATATGTTATTGATTTTAATGATTTTGAAGAAAAAATAAAAAATAATAATGTAAAAGCATATATATTATGTAGTCCTCATAATCCTGTAGGTAGAGTATGGGATTATGATGAATTAGAAAGAATAGTAGATATATGTAACAAATATAATGTTTTTATTATATCTGATGAAATCCATAGTGATTTTGTATATAATAAAAAATTTATTTCAATAGCTAAATTAAATCCTAATAATTATGCTATTGTATCAGGTCCTACAAAAACATTTAATATGCCAGGCTTAAAAATATCTCATGTAATAGTTAATGATAAAAAATTAAAGGATGATTTTTTAACTGAATTTGATAGAATAGGCTATTCCCAGCAATCAATCTTTGGATTAGTTGGAGCTCTATCAGCCTATAAATATGGTAAGAATTGGTTAAATGAGGTAAGAGATTATATTTATAATAATATTTTGTTTATTGAGGAATATTTAAATAAATATTTACCAAAAATAAAATTTATTAAGCCTGAAGGAACATATTTAATTTGGTTAGATTTTAAGGAATATAAATTAAAGGATAAGGAATTAGACGATTTAATAACTAATAAGGCTAAGCTATGGCTAGATTTAGGAATTATTTTTGGTAAAAGTGGAAGTGGCTATGAAAGAATAAATGTGGCCACTAATAGGAATTTAATAAAGAAAATGCTAGATTCATTATATAGTGTATTTAAGGATTTATAATATGGAAAAGAAAAAGAAAGTAATTGTTGGCTTATCAGGGGGCGTTGATTCATCAGTTGCTTTAAAGCTTTTGATAGATGAAGGCTATGATGTAGAAGCTATGTTTATGAGAAACTGGGATTCTGCATTAAATAATGATATT
Organism: Caryophanales bacterium UBA7004; assembly: GCA_002449755.1. Classification (GTDB taxonomy): domain Bacteria; phylum Bacillota_I; class Bacilli_A; order Acholeplasmatales; family Anaeroplasmataceae; genus Anaeroplasma. Next base: position 26,997 of record DJXM01000072.1, on the reverse strand, counting down.
TTAGGAAATAAGGATATAGATAGTGAAATATGTCCTCAGGAGAAGGATTATTTAGATGCTAAAAAGGTCGCTGAAAAATTAAATATTAAATTACATAGAATAGATTTTATAGAAGAATATTGGAATAATGTTTTTAAATATTTTTTAGACGAATATAAAAAGGGTAGAACTCCTAACCCTGATATTATGTGTAATAAATATATTAAATTTGATGCTTTTTTAAGACATGCTAAAGAATTAGGTGCTGATTATATTGCGATGGGGCATTATGCAAGAGTAATCCATAATGAGGATAAAAGCTATTTATTAAGAGGTGTAGATTCTAATAAGGATCAAACATATTTTTTATCTCAAATATCGCAAGAGCAATTAAGAAATTCTTTGTTTCCGATTGGCCATTTATTAAAAAAAGAGGTTAGAGAAATAGCTAAGAATTTAGATTTAGCTACAGCTGATAAAAAGGATTCTACTGGAATTTGCTTTATTGGCGAGAGAAATTTTAAGGAATTTTTAAAAAATTATATCCCCGCAAAGCCAGGCCTAATAAAAACTATGGATGGCACAGTAATAGGTAAGCATGATGGATTAATGTATTATACTATAGGACAAAGAAAGGGATTAGGAATTGGTGGTTTAAAGGATATCGAATCTAATGGCTTTTATGTTTGTAAAAAGGATTTAGAAAATAATATTTTATATGTTAATTCAGGACATGATAATGATTTTTTAATATCATATTCATTAAAGGCATCTAATTTGAATTGGATATCCTATAAGCCAATTGAAGGAAGAGGATATCAAGCAAAATTCAGATATAGAGAAAAGGATAATGATGTAACAATTAAATTCATTGATGAAGATAATATGATTGTATCATATCCAAGAGGGGCTAGAGCTGTAACAGAGGGCCAAGCTGTTGTTATTTATGATGGTGAAATATGCTTAGGTGGCGGCATAATAGATGAGGTATATAAATAATAAAATTGGAATTTAATTATTAATTATTATATAATTATCAAGAGGTGTAACTATATGAAGAAATTAATGATTTTATTCCTTTTTTTAATTCCTTTTGTATTAGTATCATGTGGTGATGATAATGGTAATGATATTGATAATGATGATATTCAGAATGTAGAAAAGAATAAGGAAGAAGCCAATAATAAAGAGGAAAAAAAGGAAGAGCAGGTTATAAAAAAGGTTGCTGATTATACTAATTATGTTGAATGTATAAATGAATTTATAGCTAGATTTGCTAAAATAGAAAAATATGAAAAAATATCTAAGGGTAAAACTGAGACATGGGTTAATCAGGATATAGATTGTAGTGTATCTAGAGATGGAAATAAATATAGAATTTATAATACAGCTAAATCAGCTTTTAAGGATACATATCATGAGGCTATATTTGAGGATAAGGTAAAATATAAAAATAAGGCTAATGATGAATTTAGCGAAACTACCTTAGCTGAATATAAAAAGGAATATGGAGTTACTCCATATGATAATACATTATTTGATTATGTGATTACTAATGATACTGTATCTAAAATTGAAAGAAAAGAAGAAAATGGCAAATATACATTTACAATTGATTTAAATGTAAATAGTGATGCCACTAAATATATTAAGGTTCAAATGAAGAAATTACCTGAATTAAGTGAATATCCTAAGTTTAAAAGCATTAAACTAACATTAGTTATTGATGATGATTTTAAGCCTTATACAGGTAAGATTGAATCAGAATATGATGTTAAATATTTATTCTTAAATCCATCTTGTAAGCAAAATTTAGATATTAATTTTATAATAGGGTAAAAATATGATTTATTTTAATGATTATAATCCTGATAAAACAGGAAAGAATGATTGTGCAAAGCTATTAAATTTAGCAATTAATGATTCTATAAATGACAAATTAATAATTGATAAGGGTATTTATAAAGCATCTACTATCTTTTTAAAAAGTAATGTTGAAATTCATTTAAAAAAGGGAGCTAAAATCATTTTAGGTGATAATTTAGAGGACTTTTATGATATTAGAATAAATAGAGATGCATCTATTAAAAGACCAACCTGGGAGGATTGTTATTATGATGGTAGACCATCTAAATATTTTATCATTGGAGAAAATATTTCTAATTTTAAAATAACAGGTGAAGGTGTAATTGATGGAAGTGAAGAATTATTCTATGGGAAAATAACAGAATTTCATATTGAAGGTGCATATTATCCAAGAATACCATTAATCTATATTGAAAATGGAAGAAATATTGAAATAAAGGATATCACATTAACTAGAAGTGCCTTTTGGACTTTACATTTAGTGGGATGTGATGGAGTAAATATTGATAATTTAAAAATTATTAATAATCCAATATTTACTAATTGTGATGGAATAGACCCTGATCATTGTAAAAATGTAAATATAAAAAATTCAGATATATCATGTGCTGATGATTGTATCGTTTTAAAGACGACAGAGGCATTTAAAAAATATGGAGATTCGTATAATATAAATGTTTCAAATTGTAGATTAAAATCTACATCAGCTGCGATAAAAATAGGTACTGAATCTGTTAATAGCTTTAAGGATATTACATTTAATAATATAGATATTTATGATTCAAATCGAGGAATATCTTTAATGCTAAGAGATGGAGGATTCTTAAATAATATTAGATTTAGCAATATTAATATAGATAATCATTTAGTTCATCCTCTTAATTGGTGGGGAAGAGGAGAGCCTATAAGTATTACTAATATTAAAAGAAATAATAATTCCATTTTAGGGAATGTATCTAATTTATATTTTGAAAATATAAATGCAGATTCAGAAAATGGAATTACAATTGTTGGTGAAAGTATAAAGGATATTTATTTTAATAATGTTAATTTAAATATTAAAAATAAAACAGAATATCCTAAGAAGGATTTAGATTTAAGACCTAGTATTTATAATGTAAAAGAAATGAATTTTTATAAATTATTAAATATAGGTGGCGAAAATATTAATTTAAATAATTGTAATTTTGAAATTGAAAATAAGAAAATAGAAGAAATTGATTAAAGTAGTCTTTAAAGCAAAATAAAAGGAAATCGAGCGATTTCCTTTTATTTTAAGATTTGGAAGAAGAATTTTGTTGGATTTTTGCTGCTATTTCTAATATCTTTAATAGTAGCTGTAGGAATTCTAATATTAAATCATTTACATATTGAATGTTATATAATTTAAATAATTCCTTCATTTTACTTATTTCAGCATCTGTTGCCATATTATCATTCTTTAATATCTCACAAGCCTTCTTTTGAGCTTTAACTTCAGTTTTTAATACCATTAACGAAAGCACAAATGATATAACATAAAGCAAAATACCTAATGATGCAGCTATAATTGTAACTACACCTGTGAAGTTAAATAAAATAATATCAATTAATACTCCAACTACTAAAATTGGAATTAAAGCAAATGGTCCAAAATACATAAGTGGCGTAAGGATTATTCTTGTTCTCATATCCTTATCGCCCTCTTTATCCATAATAGCTAAAGCTGATTTTTCAGCTCCGATAGCTAATGATGTGATACTTGGCTTTTTATTTGTTAATCTTCGAATTCTAACCTTTTTGAAATAATGAGAATAGCTATTACCAAATAGAAGAGAGCCTACAACTGATACTTTTATATGACTTAATCCATGCCTATCTAAAATTTGTCTTGCTGCATCACTACCTGATATGTTTTTTGAATTCATTGTTCTATTAAAAGATATGTATTTTATTGCTAGCCAAATAGCTACACAAATTGAAAATGCACCAACAACGACTATTAGACAGGCTACAATAAATATTGCCCATTGAAGGCCTACTGATACATTTTCAAATCCTCCAATTTTTTCAAATATTGGCATATTAAATTCCTCCTTTTTTCTTATTATAGCATTTATTTTATTGTTTAAAAACAAAAAAAGAATTATAATAAAAATGTCATATTAAGGGGAGCTTTTGCTGAGAGGAATTAATATTCGACCCTTGACCTGATCTAGGTAATGCTAGCGAAGGAATAATATTGATGCAATATTATTATTTTCTTTTTATAGCAAATGTCCTAGTGGACATTTTTTTTTGGTATAAGAGGAGGAAATTATGGAATATATTAAGAATATCAGAGAAAAAACACCATTGATTCAATTCATTACAAATTATGTTACTGTGAATGATGTTGCAAATGCAGCACTTGCTATTGGAGCATCACCAATAATGACAGATGAAATAAAGGATTTAGATATGCAAAATATCTGTAATGCTTTAGTAATTAACATTGGTACATTAAATGAAAGAACAGTTGAAACAATGATTCAAGCAGGTAAAAGAGCTAATGAGCTTGGCCATGTAGTTGTTTTAGATCCATGTGGAGTAGGAGCTACTCCATATAGAAATGAAGTTATTAATAAATTATTAGAGGAAGTTAAATTTGATTGCATTAAGGGAAATATCTCAGAAATTAAAGCAATGGCAAATGTATCCTCTAAAACTAATGGAGTTGATGCTTGTGATGCTGATAAGACTACAAGAGAAAATATGCATGATGTATTTAAATTTGCTAAAGAATTATCAATAAAGACAGGTGCTGTTATAGCTATTACAGGTCCTATTGATGTTATTGCAGATTCTAAAAATGCATATATTTCAGATAATGGCTGTAAGGAAATGAGAGCTATCACAGGTACAGGATGTATGACTGCCGGTATTATTGCAGCATCTTTAGTTGCAAATCCTAATGATAAATTAAAGGCTGTAACTGCTGGAGTTATTATTTTAGGATTAGCTGGAGAGCGTGCTAATAAATATGCTAAGGGCACAGGCTCACTTCATATTGGATTAATTGATGAATTATCAAACATGAATGATGGTATTTTAGAAATGGGTGCTAAAATTGAAAGATTTGAAATCTAGCTTATTATTATATGCTGTAACTGATAGATATTGGTTAAATGGTAGAAAACTAAAGGATGATGTAGAATTAGCCATTTTAGGTGGTGCTACAATGATTCAGCTTAGAGAAAAGGACCTACCAATAGATGAATTTATTAAAGAGGCTAAGGAAATAAAGGAAATATGTAAAAAATATGATGTTCCTTTTATTATTAATGATTCATTAGAGGTATTTAAGGCAGTTGATGCTGATGGTATTCATGTTGGTCAAAATGATATGAGAGCTGATTTAGTTAGAAAAGAAATTGGACCTAACAAAATATTAGGTGTTTCTGCTGAAACAGTTGAAGAGGCAATTTTAGCAGAAAAGAATGGAGCCGATTACTTAGGTGTTGGTACAATCTTTTCAACTAGCACTAAATTAGATGCTATTAATGTATCTAAGGAGGAGCTAGCAAGAATTTCATATAATGTTAATATTCCTGTTGTTGCAATTGGTGGTATTAATTTAAATAATATTAAAGAATTAAAAAATACTATGATTGCTGGTGTATCAATAGTATCTGCTATATTTGCTGAAAAAAACATAAGGGAAGCTACAGCTAAATTATTAGAGGAAACAAGAAAATTATTTTTTAATCCCAAGGATTATAAATTATTTATAGTTGATTATGATGGTACATTACTTAATTCATTAGATATGTGGGAGGATATTGCATCTAGATATGTTAAATCTAAGGGATTAGTGCCTGAGCCTAATTTAGATTCAATTGTTAAGAAGCAAACTAATGATGAAACATCACATTATATGGTTCAAAAATATTTTAAAAATATGTCATTTGAAGAATTAAATGATGATATTGAAGCATATATTGCAAGAGAATATAAGGAAATCAAAATCAATAAGGGTGCTATGGATTTATTAAATAGCATTAAGAAAAATGGTAAGGTTGTTTTATTTACAGCAACATCATTACCATTAATAGAAGAATCATTAAAAATAAATAATATTGAAAATGAATTCTCTTATTTATATACATCCACTAATTTTAATTTTACTAAAACTGATGGAAGTGGATTTATAAAGGTTTTAGAAAATGAAGGATTTGATATTAAAGATTCTATTGTTATTGAGGATTCAACTCATGCAATATTAGGAGCTAAGGAAAAAGGATTTAAGGTTTTAACTATAGCAACATATAAGAATATGAAGGATATAGATATATTATTAAAAAAATCAGATTATATGGTAAAGGTGGAAATATAATGAAGGTAGTATTATCAATCGCTGGCTCTGATTCATCAGGTGGAGCTGGAATTCAAGCAGATATTAAAACGATAATTGCCAATGGCTGCTTTGCTGAAACAGCAATTACAGCACTTACTGCTCAAAATACAACTGGTGTAACAGGTATTTTAAATGTTTCAAGTGAGTTTTTAGAAAGAGAGCTTGATGCTATATTTACTGATATTAGACCTGATGCAGTTAAAATTGGTATGGTTTCAGATAAGGATTTAATTAAATCTATTGTAAAAAAATTGAAGCAATATAATGCTAAAAACATTGTTGTTGACCCTGTAATGGTAGCAACATCTGGTGCTAAGCTATTAAGTGATGATGCTATTAATACATTAATTAATGAGCTTATACCTCTAGCTGATATCATAACACCTAATATTCCTGAGGCAGAGGTTTTATCAGGTATTAAGATTAATAATGTTTCTGATATGGAAAAAGCTATTAAAATCATTTCTAAATTAGGAAGTAAGGCTACATTATTAAAGGGTGGTCATATGATTAATGATGCCAATGATTTATTATATTCTAATGATGAATTAGTATGGATTAATGGTAAAAGAATTAACAATAATAACACTCATGGAACTGGCTGTACATTATCTAGTGCTATAGCGTCTAATTTAGCAAAGGAATATAATATAGTAGATTCTATTAAAAGAAGTAAATATTATTTATCTAAATGTCTAGAGCAGATGCTAGATTTAGGTAAGGGCAGTGGACCTATGGATCATGGATGGAATTTTAAGGAGATTAATTTAAATGACTAATTATATTACTAAAATTATTGAAGATTCAATTCCTATTTGGGATGAATGTATGAATACACCTTTTGTACAAGGCTTAGTTAATGGAACATTAACTGAAGAGCAAATTACAAAATATATTGTTGAGGATACAAGATATTTATTAAATTATGCTAAATGCTACGCATATTTAATTACTAAATGTAATACATTAGAAGAAATTAGAATGTATTATGATATTTTAGCCTTTGTTAAGGAAGGAGAAACATCTGTAAGAAGAGCATTTATTACAAAGCATGGCTTAAATGATGAATCAGTTGAAACAACTATTCCTGATACTGAAAATCAAATATATATTGATTCTATGATGAATTGGTGCAGTAATGGTTCTTTAGTTGAAGGTACAATGGCTATTCTTCCTTGTATGCTATCATATTCATATATATTTAATAAATTATTTAAAGAAAATCCTAATATGCTTGATAATAATCCTTTTAAGGAAATATTAGAAGGCTATATTGGAAATGAAATGGAGGAATGGTGTAAGATTTGGAGTGATTTTTCAAATCAGCTAATGAATAAATATCCTTCATCATTTGAAAAATGTAAATCTATATTTAGATTTTCATCTATAAGAGAATTAGAATTTTGGAAAATGAGTTTTAATAATAGATTAGAATTTATTAAATAATGATTTTTAAAATGGTGATAATATCATCATTTTATTTTTTTTGTGTAAAATTAAACAAAAACTTATTGACACGTGGATGAATAGGAGTATAATTATAACTAACCTAGCTTTACGCTAGGAAATATAGGAAAGTGAGAAACTTTATGAAAAATATTAATTTTAAAAGAGTTAATATGAATATGATGATGTGCTGTATGTGTATGTTTACAAATACAGATTTTTATAGTTGGCATAATTCATAATGTTTTTCATTTAAAAATATAAAGAAGATTGAAATGGATTATGTATATTGATAATCCATTTTTCTTTTTTAAGGAGTGATATCTATTGGGGTTTAGTGAAAAATTTAAAAAGTATGAGGATGAGGCCTTTAAGCTACTTGAGGATGTTATTTCTTATCCTACTGTGTTAGATGAATTTAAAGAGGATTCAGATGAGCCATTTGGTAAGGCTAATAGAGAATGCTTAGAATTTGTTTTAAATAAAGCAAAAGATGATGGATTTAAAACATATAATGCATTAAATTATGCTGGTCATATTGAATATGGTCATGGGGATGAAATTTTAGGCATTTTAGTTCATCTTGATGTTGTACCTGTAAATAAGTCTGAATGGGATTCTGATCCTTTTAAATTAACCATTAAGGACAATAAACTTATCGCAAGAGGCGTTGAGGATGATAAGGGAGCTTTTGTTGCTAACTATATTGCCTTAAAAATGCTTAAGGATGAGGGATTTATTCCTAATAAGAGAATAAGAATAATTACTGGATGTAATGAAGAATCTGGGTCTAGGTGTGTAAGAAAATATTTTACATTACAGCCTGAGCCTGATATTGCATATTCACCTGATGCTTCATTTCCATGTATAAATGGAGAAAAAGCAATGGCTGGATATGCTATTAAAGTGAACGATAATGTTATTACTTATTTTAAATCGGGTGAAAGAGCTAATATTGTTCCATCATATGCTGAAATGAGAATTAATATCAATTTAGAAAAGGAATATTTAAAATTTTTAAATGATAATAATTTTAAAGGCGAAGTAGCTGATGGATTATATAAGGCTTATGGTGTAGCTGCACATTCGATGTGTCCTTATAAGGGATTAAATGCAGCATATATTTTATTTGATTTTTTGAAAAAATATAGTAATTCTAGGCTGGCTGAATTTATCGATAAATATTATTTATGGGATGTTTATGGTAAAAAGGCTGGCTATAGTGATTATGATTTAGAAATGAAGGAATTAACATCTAATTTTGCTATAGTAGATATTAATGATTCTATAGGTAGATTTGTTGTAAATTGTAGAATGCCTAAGGATAGCGATGGAGAATTAGTTAAGAATGCTATTTCAAATATCATTAAGGATTATAATTATGAAATATTAAAATTTCATTCTGGAAATAGACATTATGTTGATCCTAATTCATTTTTAGTAAAAACATTAGTTGACACCTATAGCCAGGTTACTGGTGATAAGGAAAATAAAGCATATTCAATTGGTGGTGGTACATATGCAAGGGAATGTCATAATAATGCAGTTGCCTTTGGCCCTCAATTCATAGGACGAGAGGATGTATGTCATATCGCTAATGAATATATGTATATTGAGGATTTTTATAAAATAATAGAGATTTATTATAATGCAATTTATAATTTATCAAAATAAAAAAGGGAGAGTAAGAAAAATGAGTAATGAATTAAATGCATGCGGGGTTAGAGCACACCGCGAAAAGGAAAATGGTTTTAAAATTGAGGTTGATCCTAAAGCAATTGCCCATGCAGAGGCAATAGGCTTAGCACCAAGACCAAAGGAGACAATTTCTGAAATTGGTAGCCATGGTGAATTTGTAAGACAAGCAAATTCATTTATTACACCATTTGGTGATAAGGAGGGTGAATTTAAAGCTGAAGCTAATAGATTTGCAATATATTGGGGTCATGGCTGCCACTGGTCAAATAGACCTGTAATTGTAAGAGATATTTTAGGGTTAGAAGATGTAATTGCTGATGTTGCAGTACAGGGTGGATCAATTTATGGACACGGATTCACAAATCAAAAGGATCAAAAGGATCCATTAACTGGAGTATATTTCTTATCTGAATTTTATAAGAATGCAAAGCCAGACTATAAGGGTAGAGCTACAACTCCAACCCTAGTAGATATTATTGAAAAAAAGGCTGTGAATAATGATTATCATAGATTATCTAATTATATTGAGGTTCAATTTAGAAAATTCCAAAAGAATGATATTGATTTATATCCTGTAAAATATAGGAATATAATTGATGAATTTAATGATTGGTTATTCCCAACAATTAATAATGGACATTATAGAATGGCATTTTGTCAATCTCCTGAGGCTTATGATGAATCTTATGAGGATTTCTTTACTAATCTAGAAAAAATTGAAAAGAGATTAGAAAATAATAGATTCCTATTTGGTGATTATATTACAGATTCTGATGTTAGATTATATGTAACATTAGTAAGATGGGAAACAGGATATTATCATAATGTAGGACCAATTCATCAAAGAATTAAGGATTATAAAAATATTTGGGGATATGTAACTGACTTATTCAGTATTCCAACATTTAAAAAATATACATTCTTTGAATTTGGAAATAGAGGAGAAGCTGATTTATTTAGAGGATATTCTCAAAGAATAGATGCAAAAAGAGATTTTAATGTATACTGGGCCTCTGATGGAAGCCGTAAATTATTATCAAATGATCCAGAAAATGTTTACAAGAAGCATCCAGTAGGTGAAACAGTAGAAGATTATCAAACAGAAATTTCATATTCTCATTGGAATGATGAATCTTGGGAGTCAAGAAATCCATTTAATAGAACTATTTCAGTTGATCCATCTATTAACCCAATTGAAAGTAAATTAAGAGATTAAACAAAAAAATTAGAAAGTATAAAAATAGTTATTGACATATAAAATTGTAGTAGTATAATTTAAGTATCCTAGTAATTAGGTAGGAATGATAGGAAAGAGGAGAAAATCATGAAAACAATCAGATTAATTAGCAATATTAACATGATGAATATGATGATGTGCTGTATGTGTTTGATAAATACAGCTTTTTCGAGCGGACCTATTCCTAAGACTTTATCTTAAAGAAACAAGATAGTCGGAGTGAAGTCGGGTCGCTCCGGCTTTTATTTTTTAAAAATTGTTATTATTCGGGGGAGGAAAAGAAAATGAAGAAGAAATTAGTAACAACTTTAGTAGCAGGAATTTTAGTAGGAGGTTCAATTTTAGGATTAGCAGCCTGCGGAGAGGAAAGCAAATCTGGTAAGACAGTAATTAAGGCAGCAACAGGTGCTAGACCTGCACCATTCATCCTAACAACAGAAAATAAGGATGAGGCATTATATACAACAAAGGAAGGTGTATATTTAACAGGCTATGATATCGCAGTTATCACTGAGGTATTTAAGTTACCAGAATTAGAAAATTATGAGTTAGATTTAACTGTTAGCTCAAATACATTAGTAGATGCTCAAACTGGTACAGTTGATTTTGCAATCAACAATTATGGATTTAACGAAGATAGAGCAAAGTCTTATTATTATTCATATCCATATACAAAATCTAGATATCAATTTGCAGCATTAAATAAGGCTGATAGCTTTGAATCAGTAGCAAACCAAGGCTTAAAGATTTATTCTGGAGCTGGTTCTCATACAGGTAATGCAATTGAAAGATGGAATGAAAAGAGAACAGCAGGTCAAACAACTATTACATTAGATTACACATCAGCTGATATGACAGTTCAATTACAGGAGGCAATTGAGGGTAAGGTTGCATTAATTCATGATGAGCCAGTTATGTATTCATATACAAAGGCTTATCCAGATTTATTTAAGGATCTTACTATTACAACAATATCAGATGAGGAGGTAGCTCAAAATATTACAGCTTATAATACTTCACATCTATTATTTGGTAAGGCTGGTGCTCACGCAAAGGAATATAGAGATTTAATATCAGGTGGTATTAAGAAGCTATATGAAAATGGTAAGCTAGCTGAGTTTAGTAAGAAGTATGTTGGTGAAACAGTTAATGTTGTACCATCAGCTAGTGATTATACAAAGTATTTAAATTAATTAGTAGTTTTAAACATGGGGAGGTAAAAGCTTATGTTTCTAGCAAGCTTTTCAGATTATTTTAGCTTTGAGCTTATGTGGAATAGAATCCCTAAGCTATTAGAGAAGCTTCCAATTACATTAGAACTTGCAGGATTAGCATTCTTAGTATCATTAATTTTAGGCTTGCTAATTGCGGTTGTAAGATTTAAGCAAATCAAGGTTTTATCACAGATAGCTAAGGTATTCCTATCAATAATAAGAGGTACACCTATGCTAATTCAATTATATGTAGCATATTATGGTATTCCTGCAATAATTAGATTATTTGGTGGAGATGCTAATGTAGTTCCTAAGCTATTCTATGCATTCCTAGCCTTAGGTATTTATCAATCAGCATTTACATCAGAAACTATAAGAGCAGCTTTACTTTCTGTTGATAAGGGTGAGATAGAGTCAGCTTCAGCAATGGGTATGTCATATCCACAAATATTAAGAAGAATTATTATACCTGAGGCATTAGAAAATGCCTTACCAGGCTTAGCAAATTCAGTTATTGGATTAGTTAAGGGTACATCACTAGCTTCTACATGCGGTATCATCGAAATTACATATCAAAATCAGATATTGGCTGGTAGAGATTATAGATATTTAGAGGGTTATGTAGCTTTAGCTATAATTTATTGGATTATTACAATAATTTTAGAGCAATTATTCAAGGTTATTGAAAGAAAAACAAGAATTCCTGAACAGCCAGTTCCTATTAATTATGATGATAATGATAATAATGATAAGGGCATTAAGGGATTCTTTAAAAAGCATTTTTCTAAAAAGAATAAGGAAAAGGCTAATGTTACTGTAGATACATCATTTTAGGAGGATATTATGGCTATTTTAGAAATCAAGAATTTACATAAAAAATTTAAAGATAATGTCGTACTAGATGGTGTTGATTTAGTTGTAAATAAAGGAGATATTATTGGTATTGTTGGACCTTCTGGTACTGGTAAATCAACATTATTAAGATCTATTAATTTACTTGAAAGGCCTGAAGAAGGTGAAATTACTATTGGAGAGACAATAGTCCATCTACCATTAACAAGAAAAGAAAAAAAGGAAGCTTTTGATTTAAGACGTCATACAGGAATGGTATTTCAAAAGTTTGGATTATTTGAGCATAAAACAGCTTTAGAAAATGTAATGGAGGGTTTAATTACAGTTCAAAAGAAATCTAAGGAGGAGGCTAGAGAAATAGCCCTAAAGGAATTAGAAAATGTTGGACTTTTAGATCATCAAAATCATTATCCAAGGCATATGTCAGGAGGACAGCAACAGCGTGTTGCTATAGCTAGGACATTAGCTATGAAGCCTGAAATAATATTACTTGATGAGCCTACATCAGCGCTTGACCCAGAATTAGTTACAGAGGTTTTAAATATTATTAAGAGAATTGCTGATCAGGGATATACGATGATTTTAGTTTCTCATGAAATGAATTTCATAAGAAAAATATCAAATAGAGTAATATTTTTAGATGGAGGAAAGATTATTGAGGATGGCACACCTTTAGAGGTATTTGAATATCCTAAGAGTGAGCGTGCCAAGGAATTCTTTGCAAAAATGAATTTATTAAAAGAACCAGATTACATTATTTAGGAGGGATTTTAAAATGAGTGAGGAAAAGGTTATTGTTAGCTGCGATATAAGCGCACATAGAAAAAAATTAGAAAATAAGAATGAAGGCTTAGTTTATGATGATAATATTGCTGAATTATTCGCAAGAGAGGTTGGTGCTAAGCCTAGAGGAAGAGAAACAATTAGTGAGCAGGATGAGCGTGGTGCTTTTGTAAGACAGCCTAATTACTTTATAGAAAATATTACACCAGAATATGCTAAAAATGCTAAATTTAGAATTTATTGGTCTCCAGGATGTAACTGGTCTAATAGACCTGTAATCGCAAGGGACCTATTAGGATTACAGGATGTTATTTCTGATTATAAGGTTGGTCATACAGGAAATAGTAATAAATATGGCTGGGGATTCCCAGAAGAGTCTAATTTTAAGGACCCTGTAACAGGAGTTCATTTCCTATCTGAATTTTATTTAAATGCTGATAAGGATTATACAGGAAGAGCCACAACACCTACATTTGTCGATGTTAATGCTAAGCGCGCAGCTAATAATGATTATCATAGATTAACTAATCATTTAGAGGTAGCATTTAGAGCATTACAGCCTAAGGACGCACCAGATTTATATCCTGTTAAATATAGACATGAAATAGATGATTTTAATGATTGGCTATTCCCTCATGTAAATAATGGTCATTATAGACAGGCATTTACATATGTACCTGAAATTTATGATGAATCACAGGAGGATTTTCATAAGGCTTTAGAGGCATTAGATAAGAGACTTGAAACTAATAGATTCCTATTTGGAGATTATATTTTAGATTCAGATATTAGAGCATATGTAACATTAATTAAATGGGAAACAGATTTTTATGTAAATGTTGGTCCACAAAAGAAAAGAATTTCTGAATATAAAAACATTTGGGAATATGTTAAGGAATTATATAATGTTCCAGCATTTAAGAAGTATACAAATCTTCCAAAGGCTGACGACCCAAGATTTAAGGGCCCATTCGTTGGGTATTTAGCAAAAATTGCTAAAAGAAATTTTGATGAATGGTTAGCTACAGATGGTAAAAGAGCTAGCTTATCTAGTGATCCAAATAATTTATTCTTACATCATCCAAAGGGTGAAACAGTAGAGGATTATTATACAGTTGTATCTAAATCTAAATGGAATAATAAGGATCAGGCTTCACGTGCTGATTGGGATTATAAGCTTCCTATTGATCCATCTATTAATCCATTAAAAGGCTTATTAAAAAATGAGTAATTAGAGGTGTATTATGGGTAAATTTGATATTAGTGTTTTAAATTTAGAAACATTAGAGGATAGAAAAATTACATATACTGATGAGGAGGCAGAGCGTCACGCTAAGGAGGTTGGTGTATCACCTAGACCTAATGAAACATTAGATGAAATTAACGAGCGTGGTGTATTTGTAAGACAGGCTAATTCATTCATTGTTCCATTTGGTGATAAGGAAGGTGAGCATAAGGCAGATAAGGGACGATATAGAATATTTTGGGCACATGGCTGCCACTGGTCAAATAGACCTGTAATTGTAAGAGATATCTTAGGGCTAGAGGATGTAATTTCTGATATAGCAACAACTTCAACAGGTCAAAATAATATTTATGGGCATGGCTTTAATGACCAAAAGGGTCATAAGGATCCTGTAACAGGTGCTTATTTCTTATCAGAATTTTATAAGAATGCTGACCCAGATTTTAAGGGTAGAGCTACAACACCTACATTAGTTGATGCGATAGAAAAGAAGGCTGTTAACAATGATTATCATAGATTATCAAATTATATCGAGGTTCAATTTAGAAAATATCAGCCTAATGATGCACCAGATTTATACCCTGTAAAATATAGACGTGAAATAGATGAATTTAATGACTGGCTATTTCCAACAGTAAATAATGGTCATTATAGAATGCATTTTGGTCTTTCATGGGAATCTTATGATGAGGGATATAATGATTTCTTTGATGCATTAGATAAGCTAGAGGAAAGACTTGAAACTAATAGATTTATTTTTGGTGATTATATTACAGATTCTGATATTAGATTATATGTAACCTTAATTAGATGGGAAACAAAATATTATCATAATGTAGGACCATTAAAGAAAAGAATCGCTGAATATAAGAATTTGTGGGGCTATGTAAAGGATTTATATTCTATACCACAATTTAAAAAATATACTTTCTTTGAATTTCCAAAACTAAAATATAAAGGAAATAGAGGATATAATGGAAGCTTCGCAGAAAGAATTGCATCACAGGTTCCGTATGAAAAGCTTTGGGCTACAGATGGAGAAAGAAAGAAGCTTTCTAGTGACCCAGAAAATGTATATTTGAAGCATCCAGAAAACGAAACAGTAGAGGATTATCAATCAGAAATATCTGTTTCAAAATGGAATAGCCCATCATGGGAGGATAGAGACCCAAGAAATGTATCTATTTCTGTAGACCCATCTATTAACCCATTGAAGGGATTGTTAAAAAATAATTAGGAGTTGATTTAAATGAGCTTAACTTTTACATCTAAAAGAGATTATTTAGATTATGTAGCAGCATATAAAATTGAAAATGATAATTATTTTAAAAGCATTGATGATTTTAAATATGCTATAGATAAATCTAGATATTTAGTATTAGCATATGAAAATGATATATTAGTTGGATTTGCAAGAGCAATATCTGAGGGTGTTGAAACAGCATTTATAATAGGTGCATATGCTATAAATGATAGCTTTCTAATTAAATATCAATTAATAATAGAGCTTGAAAAGCTATTAGATGGTAAAAGAAAAATGCTATTTTCAAATCCTTTAGATATAGAATTATATGAAAAATTAGGATATTTAAGATGTAAAAATGCATACACTTATATCAATTTTAATATAGATGATTATAAGGGCTATTTCCTGCCAAAGGGATATAAATTTGAAACAGAATTTTATATACCTAAAAAGGAAAAGAATATTGTTAAATCAGAAAAAATAATAGATTATAGGAATAGCATTAGTAATGTATTATTTTCTGATATAAATGATCTTTTAACGAGGGCCTTCTTTAACCGTCCCCATGATATAGAAAAAACGAAGAAGGCCTTCTTAGAAAGTGATTATTTCTATGCCGCTTTTGATAATGAAAAGCTTATTGGTATTGCTAGAGCGATTACTGATGGAAGATTTTCAACTATATTAAATGTGGCAGTAGATCCAGATTACCAAGGATTAAATATAGGTAAAAATATTGTTTTAAAGCTATCAGAGGAATTAAAGGATACAATAGTATTTTTAAATACTCATGCAGGTAGTGCAGGATTTTATAATAAAATAGATGAATATAGAAGAAATAAAACAGCATTTGAAAAGGGCTTTGGTAAGATTAAGGATCCAGTAATAAATGAAATGTTTTTACCTAATGGATTTAGATTTATAGATGAATATTAGAGGTGGTTTAAATGATTAATAAGGAAAGATTAATTAATGAATTTATTAATTTAACAAAGTTTAATTCTGAATCATTTAATGAAGCTGAAATAGAAAAATATGTTATTAAAAAGCTAGAAGCATTAGATTTAGATGTTAAATTAGATAATGCATCAAATTCCTTAAGACGATATAATGAAAATCCTTCTAATAATTTATATGCGTATTTAAAGGGAAATGGTAATGGTTTAATATTATCAGCACATTTAGATACTGTATCACCTGGAAATTTCAAAAGAGCTATCATTGAAAATGATAAAATTAAATCAGATGGAACTACAGTTTTAGGGGCCGATTGTCTTTCGTCAGTTGCGGCTATACTAGAGGTATTAAAGGTCATTAAAGAAAATAATTTACCACATAGGGATATAGAAATAGCTTTCTTTGTAGCTGAGGAGCCATTTGCAAAAGGCTCAAGATATTTTGATTATAGCCTTTTAAAATCTAAGAATGCTTATGTATTTGATTTAGAAGGAAATATTAATAATGTAGCTATAGCTGCTCCATCTATAATATCATTTGATTTAAAAATTATTGGTAAGGCAGCTCATGCAGGATTTAGACCTATGGATGGTATTAATGCTATATCAATATTAGGTGATTCCTTAAAGGAAATAAAATTAGGTAAAATAGATGATAATACAACAGTTAATATTGGTTTAATTAATGGTGGTACAGGTATTAATATTGTTCCTGATTTAATTGAATTAAAGGGTGAAATTAGAAGTCTAGATAATGATAGGGCATTAATAGAATTAAATAAATTAAAAAATATATTTGAAAATAATGCTAAATTTTATAATGGTTCTATAGAATTTAATTATGAAATAGAATTTAGTGCATATAATATCTTAAAAAATGATGACATTATTAAGGATTATGAAAATGAAATTTCTAAAATAAATAATAATAAAATAAATTATATAAAGACATTTGGTGGTTCTGATAACAATAATTTAAATATGAATGGTATTAGAGGTATTGTTATTGGTAATGGTATGAGGAATGTTCATTCTAAGGATGAATATATTTTGATAGATGATTTATATGACACTGCAAGGCTTATTTTAAATTTAGTAACAAAGTAGACTATGGATTTTCCATAGGCTTTTTGTTATTATAAATAAGTGATGGAAGTGATATATATGAAAAAGGTAATGGTTGGAATATCTGGTGGTGTCGATTCTGCGACATCATGCCTTTTATTAAAGGAAATGGGATATGATGTTGCTGGATTAAATATTAATTTTATTGAAGAAAATGATAAAGAAAATATAGATGCCATAAATGTATGCAAGACTTTAAATATTCCTTTTTATCATTTGGATTTATATAATGATTTTAAAGAAAAGATTATTAAAAATTTTTATGAATCATATAATAGTGGTAAAACTCCAAATCCTTGCATTTTATGTAATAAATATTTTAAATTTGATAAAATGCTTGAATTTGCTTTAAATAATGGCTATGAATATATCGCAACAGGCCATTATGCTAAAATTGAATATAGTGAAAAATATAGTAGATATATTTTAAGAAAGGCAAATAATCTAGCTAAGGATCAATCATATTTTTTATATCAAATTCCAAAGGATTCCTTATCTCATGTAATCTTTCCTTTAGAGGAATTTGATTCTAAGGAAATGGTTAGAAAAAAGGCAGAAGAGGGTAAGCTTGGAGTAGCTCAAAAGAAGGATAGCTTAGATATTTGCTTCATACCTGATAAGGATTATAAAAATTATTTGATTAATAATAATTATGTAAAACCTAAGGTAGGTAATATCATTTTAAGTGATGGGAAAATATTAGGTAAGCATAATGGATTATTTAATTATACAATTGGTCAAAGAAAGGGATTAGGAATTTCTTATAGTGAGCCTTTATTTGTTTTAGGATTTGATTTTAATAAAAATAATTTAATTGTAGGTACTGAAAAGGAATTATACAAAAAGGAAATAATTGTATCTAATATTAATTTGTTATTGTTTGATAAAATAGATGATGGCTTAAGATTAAATGTAAGAATAAGATATCAGGGTAAGGATAATCCTGCGACATTATATAATTTAAACGGAAAAATAAGAATTGTTTTTGATGAGAAAATTAAAAGTCCAACACCTGGTCAATCAGCTGTATTTTATTTAGATGATATAGTTGTAGGTGGCGGAATTATAGAATAATAAAAAAATAGCTGTTAATAATGATAATTAAACTAATTTTTTGTTGACAAGAAAAAATAATTTGGTATAATTTTTATTGCAGTTCGAAAGAATTGTAATAATGCCCGAATGGCGGAACTGGCAGACGCGCTAGACTTAGAATCTAGTTCCTTGGAGTGCAGGTTCGATTCCTGTTTCGGGCACCAGCTTTTAATATAATTACAGCAGGGAGACTTGCTGTATTTTTTTTGAGGTATTATATGATAGAAATTAAAAGTGAATTTAGCCTAGAAGATGTAGCTAATGCAAATTATGAATCGAAACAATTGTTTAAAATTATTGGAATTATATTAGATGTAATAGCCTTAGGATTACTTGTATTTTTCTTTTATAAGGTTATGACAAGTGATGAATATGCTTGGTCATTATCACTTGGCATGTCAGCATTCATATTTGTATTTGTGCTAATTCTATTAATCGATACTAGACCAAATAAATTTAAAAAGAGACTTGTTAAAGTTAATAGAGCATTAGAAAATGGCGTTAATTATACATATCAATTTAATGACGAGAATGTAATTATAATTGAAAAATTTACAAATGCTGAATCTAATAATAAGATTAAATACGAGACATTTAAAAAATATAAGAAGACAAAAAGCTTTATATATTTATATATAACTAGCCTTCAAGCATTTCCTATTAAATTAAATGATATTGAAAATATAGAAGAATTAGAAAATTTATTAAAGGTAAAAATTAATAAGTAATTAGAATGAACCTAAATTATGTTTTAAAAATTTAGGCTCATTTTTCTATTTATATATTTTAAAAATAAATATATAATAATACTCGAAGTATGAATTTTGGATGTGATAATATGCATTATAAATGTAAGAGATGCAATTATGAATTTGATGTTAGTATAATAGCTCATCCTCACCAGGGGACTAGCTTTTTAAGCTTGGGTGTTAAGGGGTGTCCTATTTGTGCTAAGGCAAATGCTAAATCAAAGGTTTGTCCTAAATGTATGAGTATGGATTTAATTCAAAGTATTGGAAAAAAAGGAGAAGAAAATGGAAAATAAGGTAAGAATTCAGGATGATTTATATGAGGCTGTAAATGGAGAATGGCTTAAAAATGCTGTTATTCCTGCAGATAAGCCAACTACTGGTGGATTTAATAATTTAGCCGATGAGGTTGAAAAGAACATGATGGCTGAATTTGATGATATTTTAGCTGGCAAAAATAAAACTGATATTAAGGAAATGGAATATGCTGTAAAGCTATACTCTAAAATTATTGATAAGGAAAGAAGAAATAAGGATGGTATTAATCCTATCCTACCTTTATTAAATAAAATTAAAGGATTAAAAAAAGTTGCTGATTTAAATAATTTAGATTTTGATTTTTATAGTCAAATAACATTACCATTTCAATATGGTGTTGAGGCTGATATGAATGATGCTACTAAAAATTCATTTATCATATTAGGACCAAATATTATTTTACCTGATACAACATATTATACTGATGAGAATTTAGCTGGCTCTGAGCTTTTAAAGGTTTGGACTAATATGGCTAGGGAAGCTTTAAAATATACTGATTTAAGTGATGATGAAATTAATTTATATTTAGATGATTGCTTAAAATTTGATGAATTAATTGCTAAAAGAGTAAAGAGCCAATTAGAATGGGCTGATTATGTTAAAAATTATAATCCATTTGAATTAAATGATGTTATTAATTATTTAAAGCCATTTGATTTTAAGAAAATGCTAAATGAAATGTATGATAAATTACCTAATGAAATAGTTGTATATGATCCTAAAGCAATTAAAGAATTTAATTTATATTTTAATGAAGAAAATTTTAAATTATTTGTTCATTGGACTTATATAAATACGTTACTTTCTAAATGCCCTATTTTATCACTAGATTTGGCTTCAATTTCAACTAAATATCGTAGAAGCCTAATGGGAATAGATGAAGAACAAAAATTAGAGAAAAAAGCCTATTATATGGCATCTAACCTATATAGTGAGGCGGTTGGAGTATATTATGGTAGAAAATATTTTGGTGAGGAAGCTAAAAAGGATATTATAGAATTAGTTAAAAAAATAATTAACACATATGAGGAAAGAATTAAAAATAATGATTTTTTATGTGAAGAAACTAAAAAGAAGGCCATTTTAAAATTATCAACAATGGAAATTAAAATGGGATATCCTGATTATATTCATGATATTTATTCAAAGCTTGTATTTAATGATTCTGATTCCTTATATGAAGCTTATTCAAAGCTTACAAATATTTTATTAAAGGATTCATTAAATAAATTATATAAGCCAGTAGATAGAACAGAATGGGCTATGCCAGGCCATTTAGTTAATGCATGCTACAACCCAAGTGCTAATGATATTACATTCCCTGCCGCAATATTACAAAAGCCATTCTATTCTATTAATCAAACAATATCAGAAAACCTAGGTGGAATTGGTGCTGTAATAGGACATGAGATTTCTCATGCATTCGATAATAATGGTGCTCAATTTGATGAGAATGGTAATTTATTTAATTGGTGGACTGAATCTGATTATGAAGGATTTAAAAATGAAACTAAGAGAATGATTGAGCAATTCGATAAAATTCCATATCATGGTGGAGAGGTTAATGGCGAGCTTGTAGTATCTGAAAATATCGCAGATAATGGTGGTATGTCAGTTACTATCGAAATTATGCATAAGATAAATGGTAATTTTAAGGAATATTTTGAAAACTGGGCAAGAATTTGGTGTATGAAGGCTAAGGAAGAATATATTTTATATTTATTAAGCAATGATGTTCATTCACCAGCTAAGCTAAGAGCAAATATACCTCCTCGTAATTTTAAGGAATGGTATGAAACATACAATGTTACAAGTGATGATTCTATGTATATAGAAGAAGCTAAAAGAATTAGAATATGGTAAAAAAAGGCTACCTCAAATTTGAGGTAGCTCTTTTGTTATCTTTTTTCTATTAAATGCCTTAATTCAGAGGCAGAATAGAACATCAATATTAAATCTGAATCCTGCCACATTCTAGATACATTATTTTCAAAAATGAATATAAATCCATGCTTTCCAACTCTTGTTACAACAAATGATAGAATTCTATTTTTTTCTATAAAGTCCTTTGTAAAAGGATATTCATTTATAAATTCATTTGTATCTGATATTGCAAGAACATTTGATTTTCCAAGTAATTTATCTAATATGTTGTAGCAATCATATTCATCATATAAATAATATGTTGTTGTATTTCCTGCTTGAATATAATTATCATTATTTAGATAAACTATGTTATATGGATGTAGTATTCTATATAAATAATCAATTAAATCAGATCTTATTTGTTCAAAATCTTTACCATTTGTTATATTGCTTATTATTTCAAATTTTTCTAATAAGCTTTTACCTTCTCTTTCCTTAATTACTATATCTTTATGCTTTTCATGAACATAAATTATGTAGCAATTTCTACCTTTAGATTTTCCTCTATATAATGCTTTATCCATTTTCAAGAATAAATCATCATAATTATTAGAATCCTTAGGGAATGAAGCAGAGCCTACAGTACCTGTTACAGATATTTTATTTCCTTCAATATTTAAAACTGTTCTAAGTGGACCATCATCATAATATAGAGAATCATAAAAATCATGCAATGAATTATATTCGCTATCTTCTAAATAAATAATAATAAATTCATCTCCGCCAAATCTACCAACTAATCCTCTATTTGAGACCTTATTTTGGATTCCTTCGGCGGTATATTTTAAGCATAAATCACCAATATGATGGCCATAATTATCATTTATAAATTTGAAATTATCTAAATCAACCATCGCCATCGCAAAAGGGACATGATTTTTTATTAGATATTTAGCATAATCAAGAATGTATTGTCTTGATATTACACCAGTTAGGGAATCTAAAACAAAACTATAATCGGCATTTTCGAAATACTTATATTTTCTTATTTCATCAATCGTGTACATATAATCACTCTCCCTGAAATGGAATTAATCGTCTTTAATAATATTATTTTATGATATTTAATAAAAAATTACAAGTTTTATAAGATTTATTGGAAAAAATAATGAAAAACAGATATATTTTTTAATTTAAGTTTATTAAAAATAGTAGTTTACATAGACTAACTATTAATGTAAAATATATTTTGGTTGAAGTCTGACCAGGGGTTTTATTTATGAAAAGAAAAATGATGGTTTTAATAAGCTCATTCTTATCGGGCTTATGTATAGCATTTGGAGCTACAGTTTATTTAATGTGCTTAAGTTTTGGGTCTAATTTTAGATTTTTGGGTGCATTTTTATTTGGAATAGGATTATTTACTATTATCCATTTTGGCTTTTGGCTATATACTGGTAGGGTAGGAAAGGTTTTAGATAATAAACCAAAATATATATTAGATTTAATCGTATGCTTAATTGGTAATTTTTTAGGCGTAGCATTTGTTTCTGGATTGATGCTACTAACAAGGCAAGCAGAAACTCTTAAGGAGATTGCAGCACCTATTGTAGAAGCGAAGCAAAATGACGCACCATATTCGATTTATATTAATGCTGTTTTTTGTGGTGTTATGATTTATCTTGCGGTAGTAGGACATGAAATGTGTCCTTATTCATTAGGTAAGGTTTTATTTGCTTTCCTTCCAATTGTTTTATTTATTATTGTAGGATTTGATCATTGTGTTGCTAATTTATCTTATTATATGTATGCAGGATCTTATTCATGGAAGGGTGTATTATATTTTTTATTAATGATTTTAGGCAATGCAAGTGGTTCAATATTGTTTGATGGATTAGTAAAGCTTGTTATTAGATTTGGTGTTTCTAAAAAGAAAAAAGAAGATTCTAATGATGAATATTTAGTTCAATAGGAGCGTGGGTTTTAGACTTTATAGCCATAGACCCACTTTTTATTTTTCCTATTTTAAAATAGTTTTTGTATATTTATTTTAATAAGGTATGAAAATTAAAAATTACATGCTATAATAAGTTAATCAGATACTTTGTTTTTAATAACATATTAAATTAGATTAAGCAATTCTTTTGTTTTTTATTTCTAATTTAAATGAGAAGGAGGCCTATATGAAAAAAATTTTTGGTTTAGTATTCATTATGCTTTTTGGAATAGTATTAGTATCCTGTGGCAACGAAAATAAGGATGACGCAAGATATGCTATTTATGAGCTCGCTAAGGAAAGTGATTATGAGGGAACCTATGAGGAGTGGCTTGAATCCATAAAGGGTGATAAGATTATTTTAAGCGTCATTGATGATGAATTAAAATGGAAATATTCTAAGGATCCTGATACATCATATAAAACATTAGTTAAGCTATCAGCCTTAAAGGGTAAGGATGGCACTAATGGTACTGATGGTAAGAATGGTACTAATGGCACTAATGGTACTGATGGTAAGGATGGCAAGGATGGTACTAATGGTACCGATGGTAAGGATGGCAAGGATGGCAAGGATGCTAAAGAAATAAAGGATATTTCGTCATTTAAGGTTGGAGATACAACTATCTTTACATTTGTATTTAATGATAATTCAGAAATTAAAGCTGAATTAGTTGATAAAAAGGTAGCTATAAGAGAAGTTAAGAGTGCGAATAAGGAAGTAAATGCATATAAGATTTATCAATATAAGGCTGAATCAAAATATTATGATATTTATTTAGATAAGCCTGAATATCAGCTTGGCAAGGTTAATTTTAGATTTATTGAAAATGAATCTTTAGTACCTTATATTTCACTTGATGAAATGGTTAAGTTATATAATATTAATTTAACTAGCAATGATATTAAATCTACTGTAGAAGAGGTAGATGGTAATTCATTATGGACTATTAAAAATAATGATGTTGTTAAGGCTACAGTTAAAATTGATCCTATTAATCAGGTATTTGTGATTGATGGTAATTTTGAAGGTATTTTTAAGAATCCAATTGATTATACTAGATATTCATTATTCTTAAATGGTACTCATAATCAGCAAACTATAGCTAAGGCAGAAAATAAGATGGTATATAGCTATAAGGATACTGATTTTCAAACAATTAAATCTGATGGTATTAATTATTATCCATTTGGATTATTAAATTTATCTTTACAAAATTATACTAGCCGTAAATATTTTTATAATTATGTTAATTTATATGAATATAATGAATTTGAGCAATTAAATCAAATGGAAATATTTAAAAAAGAGGGCGATGACACTTCATATATGGTAATGGATGAAATGAAGGGTTATATTGAAAAAACATATACTGAAAAGGACCCTAGTGGTAATCCTTTAATGCCAATGTATTTAAGATTAAATAGTAGAGCAGAATTTATATTCATGTTTGATAATACTTATGGATTAGAAATTACTAGAAATATTAAATCCATGAAGACATATTTTGAAAATTATGGAATCTATGATGATTTGATTAATGATAATTCATTAATCAGAGGTAAGGCATTTAGTAAGGCTGCATTTATATTAGAGGATTCACATACAGGTAAATTTAACACTAGTACAACTCCTTGGGGAGAGGATAATGGTGGTAAGGAAATAGAGGGTGCTCATATTTCTAAATTAATTGAAGAAAGAAGAACCTTAGGAAGAAATTTAGCTAATTTAAGAAAAGCTACATTAAAGAATAGTGGCTTTGAAGAGGATAATAAAAATGCTATTTTATATTCACAGGATGGTAAAACAGCATATTTCTACTTTGATAGCTTTGATGCCACAACTAATGCATATAAAAAGAGTGGTGGCGAAGAGGTATTAAAGGATGATGCTAAATTAGCAGCTGAGGATTCATATTTCTTCTTTGTTAAGCAATTAAATGAAATTAAGAATCATGTAACTATTGTTGAAGGAAATGAAGTTAAGGTTAAAAATGTAGTTATAGATGATTCACAAAATGGTGGAGGCTATGTTTATATTTTAGGTAAATTATTAGCTTTAATATCTAAGGATAATATGGGTATAACATATACTCAAAATGATATAACAAAAGAAGTCTTTAAGAGTGTTTATAGAGTTGATTCTAATAAGGATGGAAAATATGATGCAGATGATTGTTACGGAAATTATTTTGATTTCTATATTTTAACAAGTAATCAATCATTCTCATGTGGTAATGCATTCCCTATTATTGCATCTAATTATAAATATGCTAAATTAATTGGTGAAAGAACTGGTGGAGGAGAATGTGTTGTAGATCAAGGATTATTATCTAATGGTATTTGTTACGCACATTCAGGAAATGAGCATTTAATCATTTATGATGAGACGAAGAAAACTATTACTGGTGTAGAGGATGGTATAGCACCTGATACAGTAATTAATTATTATGAATATTATGATATTGAAGCATTGAATAAGGTAATTCAAAAGCTAAATGCAAATGCATAATATATTATGTGAAATGACGCAGTTCATAATGAATTGCGTCATTTTTTTAAGAATAAAAAGTGGCATTGCGTTGGAGAATATGAAATTTAGATAAAAAATCATTTATATCGAATGAAATTAGGTTTAAATCCATCTATATTGTGTGACACAAATAACCTATATTAATGAATACCATACTAGTATTAATTAAATCAAACAATATAGATGGAACTAGCATTCAGTACCTTTTGAATGGGATACGAAATTTATTTTTCACCTTAGAAAAATATGATAAAATAAAAGAAATGTATAAGATTTATTATTAGGTGGTTAGAATAGAAAAATATAGAAAATCATATAGAACTAGTTTTGGCCTATATTAAAAGAATTGAGGAGGAAATATGAAAAAATTATTATTGTCTTTATTACTACCTGTATCTTTTATCGCTTTAAGCGGAT
>DJXM01000065.1 GCA_002449755.1 Caryophanales bacterium UBA7004 | reverse complement strand
CTGGTAAAATTGCCATTTCACCATCAGTTAATTTATCATATAAAGCTTTAGCTGCTTCAATATTAGCCTTACAATCAGCTGTATATGCTACAGTACCAATTGCATCGATTGCCTTTACTGTTGCATCAACATTATAGTATAATGCTACATCTGCTGCTAATAATGATGCCTTAGCTTCTGGTAATATAGCTAATTCATCAGGTGTTAATAAATCATATGCTGCCTTTGCATCATCAATTAAAGTCTTTGATGCTTCTGTATATGCTACAGTTCCAATTGCATTAATCTTTGTAACTACTGCATCAACATTATTATATAATGCTTCTGCTTCAGTTAATTTAGCTACATTTGTAATCGCAGTTTGATCGTCAGTTAAAATTACACCATATGCTTCTCTTGCTGCATCAATCTTAGCCTTACAATCAGCTGTATATGCTACAGTTCCAATTGCATCTATCTTTGTAATTGCAGCATTAATTGCTGTAGTTCTTAATGTTGCATAATCAGTATTTGCTGCTGTTAATGTAGTTGCATTTTCTGTTGTGTCTCCCTCAACTAATGCTTTATATGCCTTATTTGCTGCATCAATCTTATCCTTGCAATCCTTTGTATATGCTACAGTTTCAATTGCTGAAATCTTTGTTGTAGCATTATTAATTGCTGTAGTTCTTAATGTTGCATAAGCTGTTGCCGCATTATTTAATGTTTCTACATTTGTAACCTTTTCTCTATCAGAATCAGATAATAATCCTGCATATGCCTCTCCTGCTGTTTGAATTAATGTCATTGAAGTTTTTGTATATTCTACAGTACCAATTGCATTTATCTTTGCAATAACCTCATCAATTGCTGCATTTCTTAATGCATCATATGCTGCTTCTGCATTTGTTAATACCTTCAATGTATCAGCATCAATTAGTGCTTTTTCAGTATCATCTAATGTATCATATGCATCTCTTGCTTCTGAAATAGCATTATTAGTTGTTGCATCATATTTTATATTATTTCCATCAATTTTACCGATTAACTCAATAACATCTTCTGGTGTAACACCAATAAAATATATCTTTTTCAATGTTTTTAAGGAATCAATAGCATAACTACCCTTAGCTACAGCTTCTTTGCCTTCAGTACCAGCAACATTTGTCCAACCAGTACCTTTAGCAGTTGTATCTAATGGACCACGAATAGCATATCCTTCACCAGTTACAACTAAATTCTTTACTTTACCAATAACTGAACCTACATTATTATTAAGTTCATCATGAGCATTATTAGAAATACCATAGCTCGAATTGTTATCTGATTTACCACCATGAGCTTCTATATTTCCACCAATTAGATAAACTCTTCCTGATTCACCTGTTGCAGTTATACCAATAGATGTTTGGCCATAGCCACCTTTAGCTATAACATCGCCATCGATAGTTATATCATCTAAGCTATAAATCGCGTTACTTGAATAAACTGCTTCATCATTTACTAATTCAACAGTTAATTTACCAGTACCACTAATATTTAATTTACCATTAGAATAAATACCATAAGCGTAAGTACTATCAGCACCACCACTTATTGTATTCTTTATGTAGTTATTACCATTAAGGATAATATTTAAATCATTCTCAGACTCTGAGCAAATAACAACACTTGCATTTTGATAACCACGAATTTTAGTGAAAGGTGCATCACCTTCAAACTTGAAATCATCTAATGTTAATGTATTTGTAGCTCTATCATAACTCCATCCCTCACCTGAATTAATTTCATCGGATACTGCAAAATCACCAACAGTTATTCCATAACCTAATTCAGGACGAGATACACCCATTGACCAATAAGAATCAAAATTAAAATCTACAAAAGAATCCTTAGATTTAAATTGATCTTTAGTTAACTTAACTGCTGTATCTTGTGCGTTATAACCATTAACTCCTTTTGCCATAGAACCGGCATAATAATAGTTATTATTAGGAATTTCGCCACCAGTATGATTTTTATATCCTAAAATTGCACCTGCCCTACCATTTCCACCAGCAGTAATTGGGTTTTCAGTATAATTAAAACAGTAACTAATTTGTAAACTATTTGACCTACCACAAATACCACCTGCATCTCCATTTGATGCAGAAACTTGACCAACATTGTAGCAATTAGCAATATCTGAATAAGTAAATCCAACTATTCCACCTACAGTTCCTGTACCACTAATTTTTCCATGATTACTTGATTTTTCAATTGAAGTAATAAAACCTGCATTTCCAACAACACCACCAACGTAGGAATTACCTGATACATTAGCATAATTGTGACAATTAATAACATTTGAATATTCACATCTTCCTGCTATACCACCAACGTATTCATTACCTGATACTTGGCCTTTAACAGTTAAATTCATTAATTTACCTTCACCAACAAAACCAAATAATCCTACAAAATCATTTGTACCAGTTATCTTTAAGCCGGAAATTGTATGACTATTACCATTAAAAGTTCCTCTATATGAGCCACCTTCATAACCAATTGGTATCCATTCTTCATTGCCTAAATCTATATTATTATTTAAATTAGCGCATGCAGTTCGATTTGCATTAAAACCATTTATTCCATTTACCATATCACGGAATAAGCTCATTTCTTCGCCGGAATTAATTAAATAAGGATTTTCTGATGTACCTTCGCCAGCTAATGGTTTAACCCATCTTGCATATAAAATTGTATCCTCAGTTTTATCCCAAGTTTTTGCACTTGTACCATCGGCATTATAATATTTTGTTCCACCAGTTACAGCATCATAATAGCCTCTAAAAATGTGTCCTTCTTTAGTAGGCATTTCAGCTTCTGGCATAGCAGAATCATATGTTGCAGTTACTGAATGAGATCCATTAATTCCACCTTGCCTATCTAAAGCTGCAGTATAACTTACTGCACTCCATCTAGCATATAATTTTGTATCTGCTGTCTTATCCCAAGTTTTATTACTTGTACCATCAGGTTTATAATACATATTACCGCCACTTGTTGCATCATAATAGCCTTGGAAATTATATCCTGTCTTTGTAGGCATAGTTGCACTTGGCATTGCTTGATCTTTAGTTGCAGTAACACTAGCTGTTCCACCAGTTCCACCTTGCTTATCTAAAGTAACAGTATTTTGTTGTAATTCTTGTTTTAGCATCATATAACCAATATCTAGTTCACAACCACTAGTAGATGGTCCTGTAAATGTGATTGTAATATTATCAGTAGTTTTGCCCATTTTTAAAGTGATTTTTCTTTTATCATTAAAACTAGTTCCACCACTAGCATTTGTATTTCCATATTTTCCTGACACGCTTACAGTACCACCAACTGCTCTTACATATAATTCTACTGAACTAATTTTATATTTAGTTGAACTATTATTGTATGTAAATGTAAGGGAACCATTTGAATTCATGGAATCTATAGTAACATACATAGGGTTGTATAAATCATTATCATTAGTATTCCAACCCATTTCATAGCCATTATATTTTGTACTGTAACTCTTAGAGTTAGTATATGTCCAACTCCAATTACCATATTTTTTAGCTTGTGTAGCATTATAATCAATGTTTTTAGGTGCATACAATGTACCACTAATTTCTTGTTCTGCTGCCTCAAGCTTTGGTCCTCCTTTAAATAATACAAAAAGACAACCAAATATGATTGTAACAGTACTTATTATAAAAAATACCTTTTTTCTTAAGAATTTCGTCATACAAAAATCCTCCTTTATTTATTTAATTACCGTCTTCTTTATTATTATAATAAACCATCCGCAACAAAAGTGCAACACTATAACCTGATTTTCATTACTTTTTCATAACTTTTGTCGATTTATCTATAAATGCGGGAAATTTTTCTGATGTGAAATAGTTTTTAAGCGTAAAAAAAGGAGTGACTTTAAAATCACTCCTAAGTTTTATACTTATAGATTATTAAGCCTCAACAAGCTCGAACTTCTTGCCAGAAACCTTAATCATAGTATCGCCAGCCTTAATATCTAAAGCAGCTCTTGCAGCAGCCTCAGCATCAGCTAAGTTACCAACTACAGCTTGGATACCCCAAACAACTGATAATGTTCTAGCCTCAGCAGGTGTAGCCACAGCGAAGAATACATCTACATCTGGTCTAAATTGAGATATGTTCATAGCTAATTCAACATCACCCTCAGCTACTACTGCTGCGATATCAAATGACATAGCAATTGTAGCAACAGCTAAGCCTAATGCGTCAGACTCATTCATATCTTCCTTGTTGTAAACAACATTATTAATCATTTGCTCATGATCAATTGAATCTTCAGCCTTCTCATCAATCTTAGACATATAATCTACAGCTAAGAATGGATAATCACCTTGAGCTGATTCACCAGATAACATTGTAGCTGATGTACCATCTAATACTGCGTTATGAACGTCAGAAACCTCTGCACGAGTAGGTCTTGGATTTTGTTGCATAGAATCTAGCATTTGAGTTGCAGTAATAACAATCTTACCTTGAGATTGAGCTAAGAAAATCATATCCTTTTGGATTTCTGGTAAATCCCAAGCATCAACGTCAACACCTAAGTCACCACGAGCAACCATTACACCATCAGATAACTTGATGATTTCTTCCATATTTCTAACACCCTCTTGGTTTTCAATCTTAGAAATAACCTTAATATGAGTGTTGTCCTTACGAGCTAAAATATCTCTAATTTGCTTAATATCGTCAGCACGACGTACGAATGAAGCGAAAATGAAATCTAAGTCTTGATCACAAGCGAATTCCATATCAGCCTTATCCTTTGGAGAAATATAAGGCATATTTAAGATAACGCCTGGAACATTACAGTTTCTCTTGTTCTTTAACTTACGGCTATTTAAAGCTTCACAGATTAATTCTCTATTAGCTTCATCCTTGCCCTTAACAACTAATTGTAATAAACCATCCTCAAATAAAATCTTGTTACCAATTGTAACATCATCATATAAGCCTTCATAAGAGATAGATACCTTTACAGAACCATCCTCTTGCTTACCACCCCTAAATGCGTAGTCCATAGTGATAACAACCTTATCACCAGCGTTGATTTGAACACCCTTATAGCCTTCAGCATCACTCATGTTTAATTCACCAGTTCTAATTTCAGGACCCTTAGTATCTAAAGCCATACCTGTGAACCAGCCCTTTTCAGCATTTAATGCCTTAACATTCTTAATTCTGAATCCTTGCTCATCATAATCACCATGAGAAAAATTCATACGCATAACGTTCATTCTTGCTGTGCCAATTAATTTTTCTAAACAGTCCTTTTGCTCACTAGCAGGACCAATTGTACATACTACCTTTGTCTTTTTCATCTTTTTGTCTCTCCCTTTTTATGAAATCTTTAAAACTAATTTATGTAGCTCCTCATTTGGCTCATTTTTCATAGCCAATGCTTCTTCAATTGGTGTATAACGGAGCTTATTGTTCTTTACACCAACTGCAACTCCTGTTACACCTTCATGTAGAAGGTCAACTGAATACTTACCTAATCTTGCGGCAAGTAATCTGTCCTCAGGGGTAGGAGCACCACCTCTTTGAACATATCCTAAAACAGTAGCTCTACATTCATATCCTGAATATGTTTCTACTTCTTTAGCTAATTGATAAACATCTGTCATGTTTTCTGATATTACAACAATGGCATGCTTTCTACCAGCTAATCTATTAGCCTTTAATTTAGCTAAAAGATCATCCTTATCTAAGCCTGACTCATTTGTAATAATATATTCAGCACCACAGCAAATGCCTGAATAAAGTGCAAGATCTCCACAATGACGACCCATTACCTCAATAATAGAACATCTTTGATGAGATGATGAAGTATCTCTCAATTTATCTATTGCTTCACATGCAGTATTTAAAGCTGTTGAAAATCCAATAGTAAAATCACTAGATGCAATATCATTATCGATTGTACCAGGGATACCAATAGTCTTAATACCCATCTCATGAAGCCTTAAAGCACCAGTATAGGTACCATCGCCACCAATACAAATAAGTGCCTCAATATCATGCTTAATAAGCTGCTTAACAGCTAATGCTCTTACCTGCTCATATTTGAATTCAGGTAATCTTGCAGTACCTAAAATAGTACCACCCTTGTTTAAAATTTCAGAAACGTCTTTTCTAGAGAATTCAACAATCTTTCCTTCTACTAGGCCTCTATAGCCATCATAGATACCGAAAACTTGATCGCCATTAGCAATACCTGCTCTTACAACAGCACGTATTGTGGCATTCATTCCAGGAGCGTCTCCACCAGATGTTAATACACCAAATCTCATAAATCATCTCTCCAAAATTTTTAATCCTTTAACATTATATCATAATTTTAGCAAGATACAATTAAATTTAATTATGAAAACATTTCAATAATAACAATAGTTATTAATAGAAATATTCTCAAATTTTCCAAAGGATTAACTTTTTAAACTAATTGTTATTTTCAAGTAGGATATTAGCTGTTTTTCTTCTTAAAATTTCAGCCTTAACATCATTAGCCTTTTCCTTTTTAAAGCTTTCAAATGTTTCATCATCCATTTGATAATATGATTTATAAAGTGAAATTTCATTTTCTAGCTCACTATCAGTAACACTAACATTTTCTAATTTAGCAATTTCATTAAATAATTCATCTGATTTAACACTTTCAATCGCATCATTAGTCAATTCATCTCTAAATTGCTCTAATGTTTTATTGCTCATTTTTAAATAATTATCTAAATCCATACCATATTGAGCAATATTAGATTCATAATATTCAACCATTTCATCGATTCTAGATTTAACCTTATCCTCTTCTAAATCAATCTCTGAATCTACTAAAATAGCCTTAACAAGCTTATCTAAATATTCATTATCAGCTTCATTCTTTTTCTTTAAATTCATCTGACGCTCAAGCTCAGCCATTAATTCACTTGCTGTAGGAATTCCAAATTCCTTAGCTAATTCATCATCTAAAACTGCTTCCTTTTTTTCCTTAACCTCATGAATATAGCACTTAAATACAACAGGCTTACCTCTAAGGCTCTTCTCATGATAATTTTCAGGGAATGTAACATTAACATCAACATTATCTCCCTTTTGATATCCAATTAAAGCGTCCTCAAAGCCAGGAATAAATGAATTAGAACCTAATTCTAAATCATATTTTTCTCCCTTTCCACCTTCAAATGCGACTCCATCTAAAAATCCTTCAAAATCAATATTAACGATATCACCATTAGCTGATTTACCATTCTTTTTTATAGTTGATATTTTACTTTTTAATAAAGCATCAATTTCTCTATTTACCTCATCCTTAGTTACAGGAATATAGCCTTCTTTCCCAATTTTTAAACCCTTATAATTTGCAATTTTCATAATAATCTCCTTTTGACTTACAATTAATTTTACCAAAGGCAAAAGAAAAAGTATAGAAATATTTTTTCTATACCTATTCTTTATTCTTTTCATTAATAAATTTAACAAATTCATCAATAGGAAGTGGCTTTGAAAAATAGAATCCTTGAATATAATCAACTCCTAATTTTGCTAAAGCATCAAACTGATTTTTAGTTTCAACTCCCTCACTTACAATCTTTAAATCCATAGCCTTAAACATCCTAATTGAATAATCCATTACGAATTTAGCCTTAGATCCAGCAAAATATTCATCAGTCATTTTCTTATCAAATTTAATAATTTCTACTGGCATTGTAACAACATAATTTAAATTAGAATAGCCTGTACCATAATCATCAAGTGATAATGAAATATCATTCTTCTTTAGGCTATTTAAATTATCCATTAAGGAATTAATTTGCTCAATTCCTGCAGTTTCAGTAATTTCTAGATTAATATGTTTAGGATTAATTTTGTTTCTTTTAATGATTTCTAAATATTTATCAGCTAATTCAAAATCAGATAATTGAACAACACTTAAATTACATTCAATGTATTCTAATCCCAAAGCATCCATATCATTATTAGAAATAAATTTACAAACCTTATCAAAAACTATTTCATCTAATCTATTAATGCTACCATTCTTTTCTGCAACCGGAATGAAAACATTAGGAGAAATAATATTACCATTTTCATCTAGCAATCTACATAAAGCCTCAGCACTAACAAACTTATTTTCTTTTGTTGAATAAATAGGCTGTAAATATACTAATACTCTATCATTAATGATACAATCATCAATCAGCTTTTCTACCTGTCCAATAGAATAATAATCATTAATCATTTCATCACTAATTATATGCATCAGCTTATTTTCATTTATTAGCTTTTCTTTTGAATATGAAATAATTGAATTAATATCATTTTGATCATTTAATTTAGTTATATCATCAAAATAAAATGATTCATAATATTTACCTACAAAATAAATATCTCTTCTTGCCTTTAAAAGCATCTTAGTAATAGCTACCTGATTTCCATCCTCAAATACTAATAAATATCTATCCTCATAGGTAAATGATGTAACATTTTTAATTTTTTCTAATCTAATATTTAATTGTCTTCTTCCTGCCTCAGCAGTTTTATCATCAATTAATGAAATAGAATCAATAGGCCTTAAATATACTATCGCAGCCTTTTTGCCTAATCTTTTTAAATCTGCAACATAATTTAAATATGAATAGAAATTAAATAAACCACTTCTTTTATCTATTTCTCCTTCTAAATCCTCGAATTTAATAAATATAGTAATTAATCCTAAGCATACAGCAAAGCTTATAATTAAAACCTTAGGGAAGAAATATTGAACAATCGCAAATATAATCCAAATAGCCATCCATAATATGACAAGCTTTGATCTATCTCTATTCATCTTATCTCTAAATACTATAGCTGTAATAGAAATTACAATAACAACAAATACTGAGCTCGCATAGCTAAATAGGGCAGCTGGGCCCTCTGTATAAATATAATCATCACCACTTACAATATCTAATCTCAAAAATGAAATGGCAATCGCATTAGCAATAATTAATATATATGCAGATATTTCAATTCTTCTATAAATCTTTTTAGGGAATGTAGCACCAGCTACATAAATTAATGTTAAATATAGAATACCTACTATTATTACTAAATATGCCTTAGAAATAATTAAGGTGAATAAATTATTCGGATACTCATATATTAAAATTGTTGATAATATATCTGCTAAATATAACAATAATGAACTAAATAAAATGAATTTAAAATTTCTTTCATTTTTACTTCTTAGCTTCTTTTGAGTTAAAAAGAATATAAGAATAACAATTGAAATAACAAATCCACATATTTGTGTATAAATGTTATACCCCAATTTATTCACCTCCTCATGAATATATTTTTAATATTATATCATATTTGATATTATTTAACCACTCTAATAAATAAAATAAAGCACCCTAGGGTGCCTTATAGTCTTAAATATTATCTTTTATTAACATAGAATAGACATTTTACATCGTTTCCTCTATACATAAATGTTTCTTCCTTATCAAGCTTTTGATAATTAGCCTTTTCTAAAGCCTCTCTTAATTCCTTGTAATTAGAGAAACAGTATGTAAGTACCTCTGAGAATCCCTTCTTATTCATAAGTTCATCAGTTACTGCATTTAGGATTTCTGCAATAATGTCACTCTTTTGAAATTCAGGTAATACTGCTATTTCAATTTCAATTCTATCCTTTTCATAATGTACATCATTAACGATTGCTATAACCTTACCATCCTTAAAAACTGCTCTAGCATAATGAATCTTAATTTTAGAATCAAGCTTTAATTGCTTAAATTTCTTTTTAAGACCATCATAATCTAGGTCATAGCAAATGTAATTATTCTTTACCTCACTATTAGATAAAATTGAAATAACTGCATCTTCATCGGCATCCTTGAAAACATCAATAACAAAATGCTCTGTTATCATTTCCACACCTCCATTCTATTTAATTTAGTATTTTTTGCTATTAATAATATTATACTCGAAAAATTAATAAAATAATATACCTTAATACTCTTTTTTTATTTCTTCTTTAATATCATACATTTTTTTGAATCTTTCGATATCATTAATTGATTCAACAAGCATTATTTCTGTAAATTTTCCATTTCTTTTATCCTTAAATCCAGCTACCATTTCTCCACTACAAATAGATGAATGAATTATTGGGATCAAATTTTCAGTATCATATTTTTTAGTTTCTATTTTTTCTTTTCTTTTAAATAAACTCATTTATCTTCCTTTTCTCTTGCTATACTTCTTGCAAATATCTTTACAGCCTTTAAATCATCAATATCAGGATGTCCTGCATTCATAAATAGCTTCTTACCCTTACAAAAATAAGTCTTTTCATTTAATTTAATGCCCTTTTCATCTAGGATTGTTTTAACTACATCATAAGGCATTTTATTTCCTGATGAAATAGAAAATACGATAGCCTCTCCTACTAATTCACTATCTAATGTTTCAATGAAGCTTCTAAATTCAAAATCTAAATCATTTCTATAAACAGCTCCACCTAAAAATAGAACATCTACAGGATCTACTAATGGCTCATTTACATCATAAGCAATTATTCCTAATTCCTCAGCGATAGCATCAGCTAGCTTCTTTGTACTACCCTCTCTTGAAAAATATCTAATAGCATATTTAATTTCACTCATATAAAACACCTCTTTAACTTAGTTTTTTCTTTTGTTGCATAGCTACAATCTTAGCTAAAAAATTATTTGATATAAATCTTCTAAAGAATATTAAAAGCTTTAATGAAAATGTAGGAACAATTAAAGCCTTTCTTTTATACATTTTCTTTATTGCATAATTTACTACTCTTTCACTAGATACACCTTTTAATGAAAATGACACCATAGCCACATCATTGAATTCTGTATTAACAGGACCAGGACATAAGCAACCAATATAAATACCACTCTTATTTTCCTTTAATTCTCTTCTAATACCTAATGTTAATGAAACAACATATGATTTAGTCGCATAATATTGAGACATATAAGGACCACATCTTAAAATACCTGCAACGCTTCCGACATTTAATACATAGCCTTTTATATTATCTTCCTTCATTTTCTTTAAAATTAATTTATCTAAAATATATAATGCTTTAATATTAACATCAATCATTTGGATTTCTTTATTAATATCAGTTTCTAAAATATCACCAGCTAATCCAAATCCGGCATTATTAATAAATACCTCAATCTTATAATCCTTAATTGCATTATATAAAGCATCTATATTATCACATTTTGATAAATCAGCACATTTAATGATAACCTCAGTATCTAGCTCTCTTTTTAATTCTAATAATCTATCCTCTCTTCTAGCTACTAAAATTAGATTATATTTACTTGCTAATCTTTTAGCAAAATCCTTACCCATTCCAGAGGATGCGCCTGTAATCAAACAATAATTTTTCATAAGCTACTCCTTTACATGCTTTTTCATTTCTTCTTCGAATTCATTTTCGAATTCTAATTCCTCTTTTGAATTAATTTCATATAATTCTATGTCCTTACCCTTCCAGGAAGATAAATACATAGCATTAGATAAATATAATGACATTAATGAATCCTCGCCCGAAGCTACTACATTACCCTCATTAAATAATTTAATTAATTCATAATAGGCATCATTCTTTTCAAATTCATATTTTTCTATTTTTAAATCCTGCTTAAAGCTTTCATTTGGTAATCCTAAATAATATTTATCATTTTTCTCATTTGAAATGATTTCAATATTATTAGGATAAACTCTAATAATCGCTCTATCAGTAGAAATTTCCATTCTATTAATTCCAGGGATTTCTCCTGTTGATGCTATAAAAACACCAGTCACTCCATTATCCCATTCTAAGTAGCAGGTAACATCATCCTCTACCTCTATATTATGATATTTACCCTCATTACAATATGCCCTTAATCTTTTAGGCATTCCAAATAGGTAGCACAATAAATCTAGGGAATGAGGACACTGATTTAATAATGTTCCCCCTCCATCTGTTTTATATGTGCTTCTCCAATAATCAGATTTATAATAGGCATCAGTTCTAAACCAATCTGTTACAATATAATTAATTCTTTTTACTTTTCCATATTTATTTGATTTTAATAAATCATATAAAAATACATTTATAGGATATCTTCTTTGATGGAATATAAAGCCATATTGATTATTACCTCTATTCATTAGCATTTCTCTTCCATCAGATAAATATACTCCGGCAGGCTTTTCACATAAGACATCTAAATTTCTTTTAAAGCCCTCTATAACAGCATACCTATGATTATAGTGTGGGGTTGATACTAGGATAGTATCACATTCAAATTCCTTATTATCAAAGCCCTTAAATAATTCCTGATCTGAATTATATATTTTAAATTCATTTAAATGATCCTTTAATTTTAAAGCATTGTTTTCTCTTATTCTAGTAGATGCAACTAAAATATATCCTAAATTTTTATCATCTAAAATCATTTTAGCATATTTAGAACCCATCTTACCCATACCTATAATAGCAATTCTTTTCATAATCGTATGCTCCTTTTCTTTATTATACAATTATTATTAAAAATCTTTTTAATAAAATTAATAAAAAAAAACATTTTCAGATTGAATTATTTTAGAAATATTACACATTTGTAGATTTTAATATACATATTTCAAAAATGTGTGCTATAATGAATTTAGAGGTGCACGTTTATGGAAGAAAATACTAGAAAACCAGACAGAAGAATAATGAAATCTAAAAGAGCTATTAAGAAGGCTTTTTTAACAATCCTGTCTACTAAGGATATCAATGATATTACAATTAAAAATATCGCTGATGTTGCAGATGTAGATAGAAAGACTGTTTATAATTATTATAATGGTACTTATGAAATTCTAAACGAAATCGAAAATGAAATGGTAAATACTATTAACGAAACAGTTAGGAGCATCAATATTGAGGGTAATATTGGCTCTCACGAATTAATTTTCAAAAAGATTTCTGAAGTAGTTACTTCTAATATGGAATTTTATAACATCCTTATGAAGCTAAGCTATGACTCACAATTAATTAAAAAGCTTATTACAGTATTTAGCGAATATTCTAAAAAGATTATTGCTCAATATAAGCTACCTGAAGGCTTAACAGTAGAAAATGCTTCTATCTTTATTACATCAGGTGTATTAAATGTATATCATAGATGGTTTAATTCAGATAGAACAGTATCATTTGAGGAAGTTTCTAGTCAATTAGCAACCCTTGTAGCTAGTTCACTAGGTCTTGCGAAATAAAACAGAAATTAAAAAAAAAGCATTTATGTCGTTTGATATAAATGCTCTTTTCTTTTTATAAGAAATTATTAGGATTAATTGCATCCTTAAGCTTATCGAAATCAGAAATAGATTTATTAGAATCCTTTAGATCTTCTCCTGTTGCGAATATTGATATAAATAGAATTCCCATTGATTCAGGATTTATAGCTGATGTAAATACTATATCAACCTCTTCTCCTGTAATATTATATATTTCATCATATAATAAATCTAATGTCTCTTTTGATAATTCCTCTTTATAATCAATATTTAATAATATTCTATTTGCATTTCTTAATGATGTAACTAATAGATCTGATTTTATAGCATGTCTTAAGGCAGATACTGCTTGATTATCACCCATTACAGCACCACAGCCAAAGAATGTTTCCTTATTTTGAATAAATAAGCTCTTGAATGAATCAAAGCTATTAATAGTCGCTCCCTTAGAATAATTAAGCATATTAACTAATGAGCTAACTAAATATCTAATTTGCTTCTTAACATCCATTAGCTTTTCTTCTACTCCCTCCTGAGGCTTAAGCTGTCCTTTAATTAGCTTTTGATTAGAAAAAACTATTATAGAATCACAAATAGCCTTAAGCTGGAATAAGCCTATTTTAGCAACGGCATCCTTATTAGCTCCCTCAAAGGCAAATGGTGTTGTACAAACTCCAATTGTAAAAGCACCTAAGTCCTTTGCGATGCTTGCAACTAAAGGAGCTCCACCTGTTCCTGTACCAAAGCCTAGGGCAGTAACAATTATTACAATATCGTAGCCTTCTAAGGATTTAATAATTTCCTCCTTAGAATCTAATACTCTTTTTTTACCTAATTCAGGTGAGTGATTTGTTGTAACACCACCACCTAATAGGATTTTTTCTGTTAAATTAGAATCATTAATAATAGGATGCTTATTAGATAATCCTAAAAAGTCTACTCCTACTACACTTTTACTCATTAATTCAACAGTAGAAAGTCCAAAGCCACCAAGGCCAACAACTTTTATTCTTATTTTATCATCCATAGTGGCTTTCACTTCCTTTACTTAACTAAATATAAATTGCCATTAGTTTCTACAATCTTATGGTCTAAAACTAAATGTTCTAATGCCTCAAGCAAAATCTTCTTAGATTGAGCTGTTACTCTTTCATAGCCTAGCATATTAACGATAGTCTTAAAGGCACCGCCTTCACTAATACCATTATTTTTAATGACTACATTATATAATCCATCTGCGATTTCATCAACAAAAATTTGAGTAATATCACGTCCTGATTCTAATCTTAGCTTTAAATCAGAAACCTTGAAATTGAAATAGAAATCACCAATTTTTAGGATTCTTTCAGGTAATGCTGCTATAACCTTATCTTTAAAATCCTGGTCAATTTTTTCTACATCAATAATATTAGCAACTCTCTTAAATAGGAATTCCTTATGAATTGGAGTTTCAATTCTAATTAATTCCTTTACTAAAGAAGATAATCCGCCCTGTTGATATAACTTTCTACCTTTAGTTCTATCTAAGAACTCATAAACAGCGTAGCTCATATCAATTACATCCTCATTACCTTCTCTTCTTAAATATGAAACCTCTTCATTATGGCT
Source organism: Caryophanales bacterium UBA7004 (assembly GCA_002449755.1). GTDB lineage: Bacteria > Bacillota_I > Bacilli_A > Acholeplasmatales > Anaeroplasmataceae > Anaeroplasma. The sequence continues at coordinate 7,116 of DJXM01000065.1, read as the reverse complement.
TTCATATTCTAATCCTTCAACTAATGTACCCTCTAAGGCAGCCTTAATTCTTTCGAATTCCTTATCTGGGTCTTCAATCCAGGCTGTAGTAAATAATTTATAATATCTCCAGCCCTGACGCTCTAGTAGCATTCTTTCTAGACGATAGTTATCAGATAGGTTAGTTGAATAATCACTCTTACCATCAATCATAATTGCTAAAATGAAATCCTCATCCTTCTTAACTGCAATATCAACCTTAAACGCTGAATAGCCATAATTAGTTACTGCAGTATAGCCAATACTCTCAATTCTTTCAATTATAGATTTAACTGTACCAGAATGATCTTCTTTATAGTTCTTATCATCTACCACATATTCTGCGAATTTTAAATATTCCTTAAGTCTAGTTACACCCTCACTATTAGGGTTATCCTTAATATCACTATAATGAATTGAAGCAACTACACTTACATTTATCTTTGCACGTGTGATAGCAACGTTTAAACGTCTTTCACCACCAGATGCATTTAAAGGACCAAATCTTTGATAGAATTTTCCTTCATTATTATATGCATAACAAATTGAGAATATAATTCTATCTCTTTCATCACCCTGAACTGATTCTAGATTCTTAACGAATACTGGCTCTTCAAGCTCAGGATCAAAGAATTTTTCATATTTAGGCTGCTTCTTTAATCTCTTATCAATTAATGATTGAATTAATTCAGCCTGTACATTTGAAAAGGCAACTACACCAACTGATTGAGTTGATTTATCCAAATGATCAAATACCATATCACAAATAGCTTGAGCCTCAAGCGGATTTGTTCTACTCATTGCATCATATCTACCTTCTGGAATGTAATAATAATCAATACCGAATCCCTGTTCATGATGACGTGATTGTGGGATTGTGATTAAATTTGAATTATAGAAATTATTATTAGAGAATACAATTAATTCCTCTGTACGGCTTCTATAATGCCACTTTAAGCTCTTTGTTTCAAATAATTCAGTAGCCTTATCCAAGATAGAATCTAAATCATTTTCTTCCTCCTGAACCTCATCATCAACCTGAGAACCAATAGTTTCAATTGAAGCCTGGAAGAATGATGTAGGTGGCATTTGCTTTGTATCACCAATTACGATACATTGCTTAGCTCTATAAATTGAACCAAAAGCGTCACATGCGAAAATCTGGGAAGCTTCATCGAATATTACAACATCAAACATATTTAATTCTGAAGCTAAATATGTTGAAACAGAAAGTGGAGACATTAGGAATACTGGCTTAATTTCTAGTGCTAGCTCAAATATCTTTTCTAGTAATGTTCTAATTGGAAGCTGACGTCTTGTTTTATTATATTCCTTATCTAGTAGCTTGAATTGAGATCCTTCTACAATATCAACCTGTCTCATTTGAGAGTTCTCAGAAATAATGAAATCTCTATTAATATGTAGCATTCTTTCATCTAAATCTCTAAATTCATTAATGACATCATCTGTTTGTGCTCTATCGAAATTCTTAAAATCATCATGAGCCTCATGGATTTCATCAATTTTTTGCTTAACGAATGTCTTTTTATAGCATAGACCAATATCTTCAATAGGTAAGCCTAAATCTAAATATTTATGTAAGAATTCTAGACAATTATATTTTTTCATTCTACCAACAATTTCCATTAATTCCTGGTAATTATATAAATAATCTATCTCCTTATAAATAGCTATAAATCTTTCTTTAATTCTTTCTAGCTCAGTAGCATACAAATCAATATCCTTCTTATAGAATATTTTAGCTGCTGACATTAAATGAATTGAATCAGGCTTAAAATATGTATATGATGGAATCTTAATTGCTTCCTGCTTTAAAGCATTAAATCTTGTCTCATCAACATTCATATCAGGAATGCCACTTAATACCTGACAATCATGATATACCTGTGCTAAATCATAATCCTTATAATTTCCTAAATACTTATTCATATCATCGATATATGTTTTAGCAACATTATAATATCTCTTGTAAGCAGAAATTCTTTTAATTTCTTCTAATAATTCCTCAGCCTTAACCTTTTTGTTCTTACGATAAGAGAGAACCTTATTAAAGTTTTCCTTAAATTCATTATTTTTAAATAAGCCCTTATTATTATCTGAAATCTTCTTATAATATGCATCTAAATCTAAGTTAACAATACCATCATCATAAAGTGCTAAATCATCACATTTTAGACTTGATGAAATAGTATTAAATTTATCAATGGCATTTAATAATCTATTTCTTGATGCTTTAATAAAGAAATATTTATTATAAATCTTTGTCTTATTAATTTTTTCCATGTATGATAGGCCATTATAGATATCCATAACATTAGTAAAAGACATATTTAATGATGATTGATTTAATAATTCTCTTGTTTCTATTAGCTTTCCTACATGCTCAATCGCAACCCCAAAATTATTAGAAAGCTCGCCTAAATTACTAATGTTTTCTAGATTCAATCCAAAAAGACCACTCTTTCTATAATCAGAGCCAATATATTCTGTATAAATAGAATATTCACTAAATAGTAATAATATTTCATCTAATGTCATGATATTGAAATCCTCAATATCTAGATGAATATCAAGTGGCTCTACACTGATTCCTAAATAGATTGAATATAAATCATATAAGGAAGACTCAAGTCCTGGAATTATTTGATGTAATAATTGCTCATAATGATTTAATTTACTCTTTAAAGCTTGATATCTACTTTCAGTTATCTTAGTTCTAATATTAAGCTCATATCTAGGTAATGTAGATGCTGTATATAGCTTATCAATAAATTCCTTTTTACTTGCCTTATTAGAGTGAATTTCAAGTGCGAATTCACTTAATTTTGCACGTCTTAAATTTTCAAATACGACATTTAATGCGGCAATCTTTTCAGATACGAACAATACCTTCTTTCTTTGACCTAGGAAGGTAGAAATCATGTTTGTAATTGTTTGTGATTTACCAGAGCCTGGAGGTCCCTGTAAACAGAATGATTTACCATTTGCGGCATTTTGAATAGCATCTAATTGTGATGAGTCACAGTTTACAACTGGGTAAACTGGCATTTTTTCATCAATAATTTCAATACTATCAGGCTCACCTAATAATCTTCTAATATTCTTATTCTCTAAAACTAATTCCTTATGAGATAATAGGTCATTATACATATTCATTTTATAGAATGAATAAATACCTAAAGACGCACCATCCTCAAAAGTAACCTTTTCCTCTTGATCTACTACTGCCTGAAGCTTCTCTAAATATGTTGAATAGGCTTCATCACCATATTCAGGAAGAATAATATTATAAGCAGTCTCTAAATAGAAGGCTAATGTTGGATTTAAAAGGATATCATCCTCATATTGTCTTAATGTAAAGAATCCTTCCTCATTAGATATTTCAACTGGAATAAGCAAAAGTGGTGCTGTATAGGTTTCACCATCATTTTCTAAATAATGAATAAAGCCAAATGAAATATATAATGGGTTAATACCCTTTTCAATTTGAGATGATGACATATCCTTCATTAATGATTTCAAAGCCTTTTGTAATTGATAACTAGCCTTATATGCTAAAATCTCATTTCTTTGTAAATATTTACGAGTGATACCATAAACTCTATCATAATCTAAATGTAATAAATCACCTAAATCCTTTTTCTCTTCCTCTGGTATTTCAGGATTAGCAACATAATCAGCTAATGCCTGATCCATATCAAAGAATTTAAGGTCACGGTATCCCTTTACACCTCTAAATATTTCTTCTGTATTCTTATTTAATAGTTTTAATGTTTTTAAACCCTTGTCCTGATAATTAAGCAATCTATTTCTTTTACCAAGGTCTAAAAGTTGGTTTGTTACAGCATTAAGCTTAGATTCAAGACCATCATTTTTAATTTTTCTTTTAGTTTGCATTATTGCATGCACCTGCCTATCAAATTAACGTTTTAATATAAGAAATTATAACATAATTTAGACTATATTTAAATATATTTGTAATATTATACGTACAAAAAATAAATGATACCCAGAAAAGTATCATTATATTCTTCTATTTTTCTATTTTTTCTTTCTTTCCTAATGTTAAAAAGAAAACTATTAATGTTATAACAAATGCTAATAAAGCTAAAATAGGAATAAAATCATATCCTTCAGGGAAGAAAAATCCTCCTATACCAAAGCCTATAAATAATAAAGCATGGATTATACAAATAACAGGAAATAAAACTATTCTATTCTTAACAATTTTTGTTATTGCAAATATTAAAACTATAATACCTAAGACAATACTTACGATATTATAAAATACATTAGTCCAGTTAAACTCTAAAAAATAATTCATAAATTGTCTCCTCACAAGAAATATTATATATTATTTTAGCGTTTTTTCCAAAAAATATTTAACTAAAAGTTAAATTGAGTTATAATGATATTTGAAATTTCCATAAAAAGGGGGATATTATATGTTAAATATCAAAATTAATAAGACAAAGACTCCTAAAGCAAAGCCAGAGGGAGCATTAGGCTTTGGTCAATATTTTACTGACCATATGTTCATAATGGATTGGAACGAGGGAGAAGGCTGGCATGATGCTAGAATAGTTCCATATGGACCACTTGAAATGTCACCTGCATCTACAGCACTACATTATGGCGCTGAAATCTTTGAAGGTATGAAGGCATACCATCAGATTGATGGCAAAATCAAATTATTTAGACCTTACGAAAATGCAAAAAGAATGAATTCTTCTGCTGAAAGATTATGTCTTCCACTACTAAATGAAGATGATTTTGTACAAGCAGTATCTACATTAGTAAATATTGATAGAGACTGGGTTCCAACTGAACCAGGTACATCATTATATGTTAGACCATTTATGATTGGTGATGACCATACACTAGGTGTTCATGGTGTTCATCATGCAATGTTTATTGTAATTTTATGTCCAGTAGGTTCATACTATAAGGAAGGATTAAATCCAGTAGGAATCATGATTGAAACTGAGGACGAAAGAGTTGCTGGTAAGGGTGGTACAGGCTACACTAAGTGTGGCGGTAACTATGCAGCATCTACTCGTGCTGGTAAGAAGGCTGAGCAAAAGGGCTATTCACAGGTATTATGGTTAGACTGTGTTTATAAGAAATATATCGAAGAGGTTGGAGCTATGAACGTTATGTTCAAGATTAATGGTGAAATTGTAACTCCATCATTAGTTGGTTCTATTCTACCTGGTATTACAAGAAAATCTTGTCTTCAAATCCTATCTGAAAAGGGATTAAATCCAATTGAAAGACGTATTACATTAGATGAATTAACTGAAGCTGTAAAAAATGGTACCTTAGAGGAAGCTTGGGGTACAGGTACAGCAGCTGTTATTTCTCCAATTGGCTTACTTGAAGTTAATGGTGTTAAATACCAAATTAACAATGGTCAAATTGGACCTATTTCCCAAATGCTTTATGATGAAATTACAGGTATTCAATCTGGTAAGATAAAGGATACAAGAGGTTGGACTTACGAGGTTAAGTAAGATAATTAGAAGTGGTTTTACCACTTCTTTTTTTTATTAAATAAGCATTTAAAAAAGCGAGCTATTCACTCGCTTTTCCTTCCTTTGAAGCACCATAATTATAATAATATTGATAGTAATAATCAGTTCTACCAAACTTAGCCTTAGTAATATTAATACCAATAATCTTACCACCAGCAGTTTCTAATGTCTTTACAGTCTCCTTAGAAATCTTCTTTGAAGCCTGATTCATAGCTACATTATAAACAATACCATCAACATTTGGAGCAATTAATACTGCATCTGTAATACCTGTTGCAGGTGGAGTATCAATTAATACATAATCATATGTTTCCTTTAATTCTTCAATAAATTCCTTTAATTTTTCATTCTTTAAAATGATAATAGGATTTAAGATATTTTCACCAGCTGTAATAACATCTACACCTGATTCAGTATGCTTAATAATATCTTCCTTCTTAAGTTCACCCTTTAGGTAATCAACTAAACCTGCCTTCTTTTGTACATTAAAATATTTATGAATAACTGGCTTTCTAATATCTAAATCTAAAACGACAACTTTCTTTTCATTATTAACAATTGTATGAGCTAATTTAAAGATTGTAGTTGTTTTTAATTCATCCTCACCAGTTGATGTAAACATAATTGACTTATAAGGATTTTCAATATTGTAATATTCAATAGCAGATAATAATCTATTATATGGCTCAAATTCTTGAATAGTCTTAGGAGCAGGTACTAGTTCTTCAGAATCCTTAGTTTTAATATCAGGTAATACACCTATGATATCCTTTCCTAAAACAGCTTCAATCTCTTCTTTAGTCTTGAACTTAGTTGACATAAATTCTTTTACAAATACTACTACTAAAGATAATACTAAACCACCTAAGAATGCGACAATTACATATAGCTTCTTATTAGGTGAATTATATGTAGCTGGATCAGCTGCCCTATTCATTGTACTTGCATTTAGCTTAAATGCTTGTACTGTTTCATCTAAAGCAACATATTCATTTAAGGCATCAGCTATTTCATTAACAATTTTAACTGCTCTCTTTTGATCAGTATCAATGTATGTAATTGATACAACATATGATGTAGTTGAAACAGATGTTTTAATATTTGATCTAATTGTCTTCTTAGCAGCCTCTAGCTTTTCAGCTGTACTTACATCAAAATTATTAGCTGCTACCTTTTCAACAACGAAATCAGATGATACCATTTCGTTTCCAACTGTAGAAACAACTCTTAATGTATTAGTATAATCGACTGAATCAGTTGTAGATGTGGTCGATACAGCAACTAACACATCAGATGTTGCCTTATATGTAGGCTTTACAAAGCCAAACACATAAATAATAACGGCAACAGTTACAACAACTGTTATACTGCATATTAGAATTATATTTTTCCATACAACTCTAATGATATCAGATAATGTTATTGCATTTGCATCATTATTAACATTATTATTCATTTTAAAATTCCTCCAAATAAAACATAACAATAATATTTTACCATATTATTATAAAAATACAATAAAAGTAGAATATTAAAATATATA
>DJXM01000021.1 GCA_002449755.1 Caryophanales bacterium UBA7004 | reverse complement strand
ACCATAATGATAAATATCATCATTATTAATATTTCCCTTAAATGCTAATGAAGAAAGGATATTAATCTTTCTAACGATATCTAAGCCCTCTAAATCAGCTGTAGGATTAGCTTCTGCAAATCCATTCTTTTGAGCTAGCTTTAAAGCCTCATCAAAAGATAAGCCATCCTCATCCATTCTAGTTAAAATATAATTTGTAGTACCATTTAAAATACCATAAATATCATTAACATCATTTACCTTAATATTATCAATTAAAGTTCTAATAACAGGAATTCCTCCGCCTGCAGATGCCTCAAAGCAAAATGAGCAGTTATTCTCGTGAGCTAAATTAATGAATTCCTCTAAATGATTACTAACTACTTCTTTATTTGCAGTAATAACACTCTTACCACTCTTTAAGCACTTAGTAATAACCTCATAAGGAACATCATGTCCACCTAATACCTCTACTACAGCCTTAATTTCATCATCATTAATGATATCATTAATGTCAGTGACTAATTTATCACCTAATAAATCCTTCTTAATTGGTAAATCAAAAACTTTTTTAATTTCACAATTATAAGCCTTGTCTAATTGTTCTACTAGAGTATATACACCTCTACCAATTGTTCCATAGCCAAATAATCCTAACTTCATAAATAATTCTCCCCTTTATTTATACAACTTTGATTTTAGCAAAATTCTATAATATTTGCAATTATTTTAATAATTATTTCAATAATATTAAAAATTTTGAAATAAAATTAATCAAAAGTTATCATTTCACCAATAATATCTATTTTTAATTCATCAAATATTTCTTTTTCCCCATCAAACTTAATTCTTATACCATTAATTATTAAATTTGAATTAGAATTTAAATATCCAATATGAATTCCATACCCACCGCTACAGCATGATGTAGAAATTTTTATTTCTACTGTATTAAGATTCATTTCATTTAAATTCTTTAAAAAATAATCTTTTGCCTTATCTGATATAATCATAAGTTAATCCTTAATTAAATTTCTAACCTCATCAAATTTTAAATTTGATTTTTCTAGCATTTGGGCATTACCTAAAACAACACAATTTGAATTATTTAAGGCTTCCTTATACCAATTAGCCATCTTCTTTAAATCAGATAAATTAGCATTTAATAATTCAGTTCTAATTCTCTTTCTATATTCGAATGAGGCACCCTTTAAATAGAGCATACAAGCAGTTTTACTCATATCTCTTACATGCTCAACAACCTGTGCATTTCCAATAGCGCCAATCTTAAATTCTAAAATTTCTGAATCTGAAGCCTCTAAGCCTTCGATATATTTATCAATTTCACCATATGTATTATATGTTCTATCAATATTAGGATCTCTATATGATGTAAATCCTATTTTACCTTGAGGTAAAACCTGCATCATAGAACCATAGGCACCACCTAAAACTCTAACATTTTGCCATAAATAATCTAATGATAATGCATTTTCTAATACATTAGATGCACCATTATATTTATCACTAAATTTACCACATCTAGCTACATAGTTAACATTGTATGTTGTTTTAATAGCTTCGCTCTTTGGATTAGGAATAAATTTATCCTTATCAAATAAAGGATTTAAATCTAATTCATTGAAGAATTTATCTGTATTTTCCTTTGCTAGATTAAATATATCTTCATTTCCTGTAATAGATACAATCATATTCTTTTTAGCAAATATCTTCTTTTTATTTTCTAAATCCTTGATTAAATCATTTTTATAATTTTCAAAATTCTTATAAATATCCTCAATATAATCTAAGAATGCTATACCTGAAATATTATCCTTATAATTAAATTGCTCATCAATAAATGATAATGCTCTTGTAAGTGCGACAACATGTCCTCTACCTACAATACTATTTTCTAAGCCTGTCTTTATTTCACCTAATCTTTTATATAATCTATCTGTATCAGAAAAATCAGTCTTTTTAATAATATTTAATAATAAATCATTAGCTAAAGCTATTTTATCCTTTAAGCATGAAAATGATAAAGCTAAATAGCATTTAGCATTATTTATATCTGTTATAGGTAATATATCAAATCCTATTCCACCTAATTCATTTAAAACAATTTGATTAATTTCAAAATATGAATATTTATCAGTATTCATTTGTCTTAATAAAGCATTAAATAATGATAATGATTTTATTTCACCATTTGAAATATTAGTTATATCAAATAAATATCTAACATATGCTATATCATTTGTATGATAATTAGAATATAAAATCTTATATTTATCATTAAATACATCAAGCTTATATTCCTTAGGATTTGGATTTAAATCCTCTAATTCTAGCTTTGGAAGTGTAGCTAAATCTATAGGTGATGTTTCTTCATTTTGATATTTTTCTAAATTAATATTCATTTTAATTAATTCATCAATTTCATCATTTGTTAATGATTTTTTATATGAAGCTAATTTATTCTTTAATTCTTCTTCCTTTTTAGATTGATAATCTAATGATGGAATTAATTTTACAAATGATTTATGATTATTATTTAAAATATATTTTTCAATAATATCCTCAAAATAGTTTGTATTTAATAAATCATTTTTTAATTCCTTATATATTTCTAATGATTCTAATCCTAAGAATGGCTCATTATCATCATATAGCCATGTTGTAAGACCAGACATTTGAATCATTAATCCCTTAGGCCAAGATGCACTAAATAGCTTTTCTCTGTTTTCAAATTCAGTATGGTTAATTAATGATAAAATAGAATCCTTATCAACACCATTTTTAACTAAATCATATAAATATGAATCAATTACATCTATTAGCTTTGATTCATCATTTTCATTAGAGCCTTGTACTAAAATAGATAGGAATGGCTCAAATAAATCTGTTTCAAATGAGGCAGAAACGCTAGATGCAATACCTAGGGATTGAATTTTTTCCTTTAGCTTCGCACCAGGAATATTAAATAATGAATCAACTATGATTGATGCCGCAGTAATAGTTTTAATGTCTAAAATAGATGGGAAAACTGTATTATATGATAAATATGTTTTATTTTCTAAGCTACCATCTGTTTGATAATATCCAGTTAAGAACTTAGGATTATCAAATGATGGCTGATGCTTAATAGTTGTATCAAATGAAACAATATCAAATTTAGATAGATATTCCTTATCTAACCAATCTAATCTTTCCTCCATATCACAATTTCCATAAATATAAATATATGAATTAGATGGAGAATAATATTTTTTATGGAAATTAAGGAAATCATCATAGCTTAATTCAGGAATATAATCAGGGTCTCCTCCTGATTCTAAGCCATATGATGTATCAGGATATAATGAATGCATAATAAGACGTTGGATAGTCTCTTCAGGATTAGAGAAGGCTCCCTTCATTTCATTATATACTACACCATTAATTTTAATTTCATCATCCTTGTTTTTTAATTCATAATGCCAGCCCTCTTGATAAAATATTTCCTTATATTTATAAATATTTGGATAAAATACAGCATCCATATAGACACTCATTAAATTTTTAAAATCCTTATCATTAAGGCTCGCAACAGGATACATTGTCTTATCTGGGAATGTAAAAGCATTTATAAATGTATTTAAGCTTGATTTCATTAAAGCAACAAAAGGATCCTTTACAGGATATTTTTTAGAACCGCATAATACTGAATGCTCCAAAATATGTGTTAAACCACAATTATTAATTGCTGGAGTTCTAAATGCGATAGAAAACACCTTATTTTCATCATCGTTTTCCATAACACAGATTCTAGCACCACTCTTATCATGCTTATATATTTTTACATTTGAATCTATTTCATCAATATATTTTTCTTTTATAAACGTATAATTTTTCATTTTAAAACACCTCCTTTAAATTATATGGTATTTTAATAAAAAATTAAAGTAAAAGAAAAAAAGAATCCCATACAAAGTATGGGATAGTATTATAGTATATTCTTATATATCTCTTCTTTAAAACCAAATAATACTAAATCATCTAATACTAAAATTGGTCTTTTTATAAGCATTCCATTAGATGCTAATAAATCATATTTTTCATCTAATGTCATTTCTTTTAATTTATCCTTTAAATTTAATTCTTTATATAATAAGCCACTTGTATTAAATAATTTATTAATATCTAATTTAGATAATTGATGAAATTTAATTATTTCATCCTTAGTTGGATTATTCTCTTTAATATCTCTTTCAATAAAATCAATATTATTAGATTTCAACCAATTTTTTGCTTTAATGCATGTTGTGCATTTTGGATAACAAATAAATAGCATTTTTAGCACTTCCAAAGTCCATGTAAATTACAATATGCATATGCAGCTAAGACTTCTTCGCCTTCTAATAATTTGAAGCATACACATGGCTTATCATTAGGCTTTAAAGCCTTTCTTTGATTTCCATAATTTGTTTGGATTGCAATCCACTCAATGTAATGAGCTTCAATCATTGGATGCTCAACCTCACCAACACATACAGTTACTAAATCCTTTTCAACCTTAACTACAGGAATATGCTTCTCACGAGATGCTTCAACTGTACCAGGAATTATTTCTTCCATTTCTTCTCCACAGCATACTAAAGGTGCACCAGTCTTTTTAACTATAGCCACAATTTGACCACAGTGCTTACAACGATAAAATTTCATTTCCATAATTTTTTCCTCCTCGTATTATTAAATTTATAGAATGTATCTTATGAAATAATTTTAACATTAATTTATTACAATTACAAGAAAGCATAAATGTTATCATCAGGATTTAATATAAAGAAAAAATAGGTTCCTTACTTTAGATTTAAAATAAATCTTTAATAAAGAACCTATATTTTTTTAAATTATTATTCCTTCAAAATGATTCATTTCATGCTGAATAATTTGAGCTTCAAAATCATTAAATACCTTTAATCTTTTTTGAAACTTATCATTATAATATTCAACTTTGATCTTTTTGAATCTTTTTGTTTTTCTTGTGCCTATAAGAGATAAGCATCCCTCTTCAGTTTCATATTCTGAATCATATTTAATGATTTTAGGATTTATCATATATTCTATATTATCATTTTTATCCATGTAAACTAAAATACATTTATTATATCCAATCATATTAGCTGCCATTCCAACGCATGATTTTCTATTATGATTTAAAGTATCAATTAAATCAGTTAAAATATATAAATCATCTTTGGTCGCTAATTCAGATTTAATCATTAAAAATTTTATATCTTTTACAATTTCTTTAATCATTTTAGCCTTTTAAGCCATCTGCTTGACGTTGCATATTTTCAACAACAACATCATAAATATCGCCCATCTCTTGTCCTTTAGCAAGCACTAACCAAGGCTCATTTGTATGGAAATGTACCTTAATGAAGTTTTCAGGATTTCCATATTTATCCTCACCCTCAACAGATGCTAAAACTAATGAATCTCCCTTTAATTCTGTTAGGATAAAATCTCTTAATTCATCCTCTGCATCATCAACATCCTTATCTGCGATATCGATTAATAATTGTGTGTCGAACTTAAATTCAACAAAGCTCTTATGTTCTTTAACCATTTTCAATAACCTCCAAAAATCTTGATTTAATTATAGTATAACCAAAACAAAAAGTAAAGTTTATTATACCTAACTTGAAAATAATAAAAATCAAAAAATTATAATTTATTTAGATATATGACATAATGCGACTGTGCCAGGACCAGAATGAGAACCTATTACAGGGCATATTTGTGTCATATGAATTATTACATTTTTATCACGTTCTAATATTAATCTTTTTACTATATTGGCACTTTCTATATCATCACCATGATCTATATAAATAAAATTATATTTCTCATCTCTTGTTTCAAAATATTTTTCTACTAATGCCATAGCACTTCTTTTGCTACCAATTTTTTTACCAATAGCTGTAAGCTTACCTTCTTCATCAACACACATAATTGGTTTTATATTTAATGTTTGAGCGATGAAAGCCTTAGAACCACTTACACGGCCACCTCTTTTTAAATATTTTAAATCATCAACATAAAACCAATGCTTAAGCTTATTTTTTATAGAATCCATAAACTTATAATTATCTTCTAATGACATTCCATTTTCCTTATTTTTTGATGCAATTTCGGCAAGTAACCCAATACCACCTGTCGCACCTTTAGAGTCAACAACCATCATTTTAAAATCATTATATTCATCCTCAAGCTCACCTTTAGCAAGTAAAGCACTATTATATGTATTAGATAGACCACTAGATAATGTTAAATATAAAATATTTTCTCCTCTTTTAGCATAATCACTTAAATATTCAACATAGCTAAAAGGAGTTATTTGACTTGTTTTAGTTACATGACCATCTCTCATTTTGTTATAAAAATTTTTCATTTCATCAATCGTTAAATAAGATTTAGAAACATATTCATTATCATCAATAGAATAATTCATAGGTATAAATTTAATATCATATTTTTCGATAATATCCTTATCAATATCACAGGCTAAATCTACAAAAATACTATAATTCTCCATTTTAAATTCCTCCAATTTGTACACACAATGTGTATTATATGTTATAATAGTTACGTTATCAATTACCAATATAACCTACATTGTGTATTATGACACATTATATGTAATATTGAGTTTTAAATGGAGAAAAAATATGGATAAAAGAATCTTAAAAACAAAACAAAGGATTAGTGAAGCATTTTTAAAATTAATTAAAGAAAAGCCATATAGTAAAATAACTATATCTGAAATAGCTAAAATTGCTGAAATAGAAAGAAAGACATTTTACCTTCACTATAATTGTATAGAGGATGTCTATATAGATATTGAATCACAGATTATAAGTGAGCTAGAGGCTGAGGTAAATAAATATATTGATAAGCCAAATTATCAAATTAGAAATATTTATTATAATTTAAATTCAGTAATTAATAACAATATAGATTTTTTTAAGGCTGTAGCTATAAATGATTCCTATTCCTTCTTACTTCATTCATTTGAAAAGGGATTATCTAAAATTATTTATAAAATAGCTAGTGAAATCTGTCATGTTAAAAGTAAAAATATGGTTTATTATACAGACTTTTACGCATCAGGCATAGTAAAGCTATATGCTGATTGGCTAAAGGGAGAAAATGATTTAAGCCTAGATGAATTAACTATTATTTTAACTAGAGCTTCATTTTTATCAGTTGATGAGCTAATTAATAATAAATAGCTTTGTTTCAATTGACTAACCATTATTATTAGTACTAAAATTTTTATGGTGATTCTATGATAACATTGCTTAGAAAATTATTTATTAAAGATTATCAAAATGTAAAGGATATAAATGTTAGAGCAGCTCATGGAAAGCTCGCAGCCTTATTTGGTATATTTTCTAACCTCTTCTTATTTTGCTTAAAAATAATTGTAGGTATATTAACATTTAATGTATCTGTATTTGCAGATTCTATTAATAACCTATCAGATATGGCATCTAGTGTAATAACATTAATTGGATTCCATTATTCTAAATTACCTGCTGATAAGGAGCATCCATTTGGTCATGAGAGAGTTGAATATATATCTGGATTAATTGTTTCATTATTAATAATTGCATCAGGTATAGCTTTAACATATACATCTATTAAAGCTATTATCAATTATGAATATAAGGAATTAGATATTAAGGTTGCTATTATTTCATTAATTCTATTATTTATTTCAATTTCTGTTAAAATATACCAATCATTTGTTAATAGAAAAATTGCTAAATTAATCCAGTCAGATGCCCTAAGGGCAACTGCTCAGGATTCATTAAATGATTCTATTTCTACATTTTTAGTATTTATTGTTTTATTAATAACATTATTAATTCAAATAAATAATTCTAAATTAACATTTTCACTTGATGGTATATTAGGTACTATGATTTCAATCTATGTTATATTGTCAGGTTGCTTCCTATTGAAGGATGAAATTAATCATTTAATTGGCTACCATAATGAATATAAATATCAGGATGAAATAATAGAAATAATTAAATCAAATGATAAGGTATTAGGAGTCCATGATTGCCTATGCCATACATATGGTCCTACTAAAATATTTATGACAATTCATATTGAAATAGATTCTAATACTTCTATTGTTGAAGCCCATGATATTGCAGATAAGATAGAGCATGAAATTAAAAATAATTATAATGTTGATTTAACTATTCATGTAGATCCTGTAGATTTAGAAAATGAGGAATTAAATAAAATAAAGGATATATTTAATAATCTATTACCTGATAATGCTAATTATCATGATCTAAGAATAGCTAAAAGAGAAAGCAATAAAGTAATTGAAGCAGATATTGTTGTTGATTTTAATGTAGAATTTGATATAGAAAAATTTAAAGAGAATTTAAAAGAAAAATTAATTGAAATCAATATAGATTATGATATTCAATTATCACTTGATAGAAAATAAAATGGAACCTCGTTGTTCCATTTTTTCTTAGTATGTCGAGCATACTAAAAAAAGCACAATTCATATTTGAATTATGCATTTTCTAATTTATTTTTATTCAATTTCTTTTCAATAAATGGCTTAAAGCCATCAAAGTCTGTTTTATCAGATATTATTTCATATATTATTAATGAAATAGATAAGAACATAAATCCATTAGTAATTCCACCTATAATATCAGAAAACCAATGTACAGATAATACTAATCTGCTTATATAAATTAATATAGGTATAGCTATAAATAATATGATAAATGGAATCTTAATTTTCTTATTTATTTTTGATTTAATAATAAGAATAATTAAAGAACCATATAATATAGTAGATACACTAGAATGGCCTGACGGATAGGAATATGACTTTTCTACCATCCATCTATATGATTCTTCAGGCCTTTGTCTACCATAAGCCATTTTAATTAATTCATTATATAAGGAGCCTAATCCCATTCCTACAGAAAGCATTAATGATAATAGATTTCCTTTATTAAAAATTAAAATAATTAATATCCCTATAACTATGGCATATGTATAGCCAAATTCTGTCATTATTCTAAAGAAATAATAAACAAAATTACCCTTTTCTCCTCTTATAGAAGTGAAATAATTAAATACCTTATTATCAATATTTTGTGTATATCCCTTTAATACTATTATTGTCCATGATATATAAAATGAAACAAAGATAATAATAGCCAAAATTAATGATAAATATTTATATTTTTTCATTATTTTATTTTATTTGCGATTTCTCTAGCAACAAATACACCATTCGCACCAGCCTGTGCTAAGCCTCTTGTTAAGCCAGCACCATCGCCACCTACATATAAGCCTTTTATTTTTGTTTCAAATGTATTATCTATTTCAGGTCTAGCAGAATAGAATTTAGCTTCAACTCCATAGAATAATGTATGCTCATTAGCGATACCTGGAGTTACATGGTCTAATGCTTCTATCATTTCAATTAATGATTTCATTGTATTATATGGTAATACTAAGCCTAAATCTCCAGGAACTGCTTCCTTTAGGGTTGGCTTTACAAAGCTTTCAGCGATTCTTTTTTGTGTAGATCTTCTACCCTTACAAATATCACCATATGTTTGAACTATGATTGAGCCACATGATAATTCATTAGCAAGCCTTGATACCTGATGAGCATATTCATTAGGTAAATTAAATGGCTCTGAAAATTTATGTGAAACTAATAAGGCAAAATTTGTATTATTTGAGCCTAGCTTTTGATCTGCGTAAGCATGTCCATTTGCTAGCATTGTGCCTGAATGATTTTCAACAACGACATGTCCTGATGGATTTGAGCAGAATGTTCTTACTGTTGTACCAACTGATGTTCTATAAATGAATTTACCTTCATATAAATTCTTATTTATTTCTTCCATTACAATATCATTTGTTTCTACTCTAACACCAATATCTACCTGATTATTCTTTAAAGGAATATCATTCTTCTTACATATTTCCTCAAGCCATGTAGAGCCATCACGTCCTACACCTAAAAATACATAATCAGATTCTATTTTTTCGCCACTCTTTAACTCAACACCTGATACCTTACCATCATTAACTAAGACATCAGATACCTCACATCTAAATCTCATATCAACCTTTGTCTTTAAATATTCAAAGATTTTCTTTAGAATTTCTAGATTATTTTCAGTACCTAAATGTCTAACCTGGCTTCTTAATAGCTTTAAGCCGGCTCCTAGGGCTCTTCTTTCTATTTCTCTAATCTTATCTGTAGTTGGGTCTGTAATAACCTCTGTAGCTCCAAATTTTAAATTAATTGAATCCACATATTTAATTAAATCTAGGACAACATCATCATCTAAATAATCTGTCATCCAGCCACCAAATTCAGTTGTAATATTGAATTTACCATCAGAATAGGCTCCAGCACCACCAAAGCCATTTGTTATTGAGCATGCAGGATAGCATCCTGAATGACCATCCTTATTAATAGGACATTTAGCTAGCTTATGCTCATTGACTGGACATCTTCTAGTATAAATATCATTTCCTTTATCTATTAATAATACCTTTAAATTTGGATTTTTTTCTACTAGCTCATAGGCACAAAATGTACCTGCAGGGCCAGCTCCAACTATTATACAATCATACTTCATAATATCGACTCCCTTAACAAAGTTATTTTATAACTTTTTACTTTTTTCTTCAAGCCTTAGAAAGAAAAAAGAATTGGGCTAAATAAGATATCTAGCCTAATTCTTTACATATTATAAATAATGTTCTTTATTTATTAGTCCTTAAAAGTGCCCTTTTCTAAAGCTAAAGTTCTAGTAGTTAAATCACATACCTCAGCTGGTCCATAATATTGAATAGCACCTGGATATAAATATGAAGTTTCAACTGCCCATGTTCCTCTATTAGCTTCAAAATATTTAAATGGAGCACCATCTAATTCTACTAAAGCCTTTCTAATAACTGGCTTATCCTCACCATGTCTTCTTTCGATATTCATCATCTTAGTAATAGGCATACCACCAGCAAACCATTCCTCAGCAGGACGAGATAGATTAGATACTTTAGATAAATATCCATTATAGCCATATTGAATTAGCATAAATGCATTATATCCTAAAGAATAGCAATAGTCAGCATCGAAATTAGAAGGGAATGCACATCTTCCTTCATAACCGAAGAAATGATGTAATGCACTAAATTTACCATTATAAGTGCCTTTCTTTCTTCTTTCCTCTAATACATCCTTAACTAATGCACTAAATAATTTTTCAGATTCAATTAATGATACCTGAACATTACCATGAGGGTCTCTTTCTAGGAATAATTGTTGCTGAATAGATTCTGGTAAAATAGCAAATACAGAATAAGATTCCTTAGATAAGCCCTTCTTTATAAATTCATTCTTTTCTGCCCAAGAAGGAAGCTTATTAAATTCTTCTGCCTTCTTACCAGCTAAAAGCTCATTAATTTCAGCAATTAGCTTAGAGAATTCAGGAACGAATTCTACTACACCCTCAGGAATAATAGCAACACCGAAGTTCATACCCTTCTTGCTTCTAGCCTCAACTGAATCAGCAATATAATTTGCTATTTCAGATAAAGACATCTTCTTAGCAGCAACCTCTTCAGAGATTAAGCAAATATTAGGCTGAGTCTCTAAAGCACATTCAAGTGCTACATGAGATGCAGATCTACCCATTACCTTAATAAAATGCCAATACTTCTTTGCTGAATTACAGTCACGCTGAATGTTACCAATTAATTCAGAATAAGTCTTAGTTGCAGTATCAAATCCAAATGAGCATTCAATATCCTCATTCTTTAAATCTCCATCGATAGTCTTAGGGCATCCAATAACCTGAACACCAGTCTTATGAGCAGCAAAATATTCAGCTAATACAGCAGCGTTTGTATTTGAGTCATCACCACCAATAATTACAATTGCAGTAATGCCATGCTTCTTACAAACCTCAGATGCAACCTTAAATTGCTCTTCTGTTTCAAGCTTAGTTCTACCAGAGCCAATAATATCGAAGCCACCAGTGTTTCTATATTGATCAATAAATTCATCGTCGAATACAACAAATTTATCTTCAATTAATCCAGAAGGTCCACCCTTAAAGCCATATAATTCATTTTCCTTATTAGTAGCCTTAAGTGCATCATATAAGCCACAAACAACATTATGTCCACCAGGTGCTTGACCACCTGATAAAATAACACCTACAACCTGCTTTTTAGCTATAGATGTATTCTTACCCTTTTGGAAAGTAATTTCCTTCTTACCATATGTGTTAGGGAATAGAGCCTTAATCTTAGCCTGGTCAGCAACAGATTCAGTATTTTCTCCTTCTTTCACACAAATTTCATTAATACCATTTCTTAGCATTCCAGGTAGCTTAGGAACGTATTGGTATCTTGCCTTTTGAAGTGGTGATAATTTCATAATAATCAAATCTCCTTTTTTTAAATGTTTTAACGAAAAATTAGTTCACCTATTATATTTAATTACTAACAATCGTTATGTCTATTTCAATTATACCAAAATAAACTAAAAGTTCAACAAACTAAAAACCTAATTAATCTATTTTACCAATATAATTCTTTAATTTATATCTATATTTACCTAAGGATATCTCTCCATATTCGATTGCCTCCTTTGGACAATTAGAAATACAAGCCATACAATGAGTACAGTTTTCAAGATCCCAAACTGGCTTTTTTAAATCATTTAGCTTTATTCTATTTAAAGGACATACATTTTGACATTTACCACAGCCTATACAGCTATCTAAATAATAAAAAGGTTTTGTTTTAAATTTTAATTTAGACCAAATAGGAACAAAAGGAATTGTTACAATATATTCAAAAAGCCAAATATGTCTACCCTTCAATTTGTTTCCATTTTTAATATAAGAAATAACATCATTTAATTTTATTTTAGTATTTTTTAATCTATTTAATATTTCATCCTCTTCTAATAATGCATAAGCATTAGATGCAATATAATTTCTAGGCATCTTAAATTCAGCTCTACCCATATATTTCATTTTTTGCTTTCTAGCAATCTTTTTACCATAGTGTGCTGCAATACCAGCATATCCACCACTAGTAAACGTAAAATAAATATTTTTATTTCCTGTTAGCTTTACATTCATTAAATATTTAACTAAAAAGACTGGTGGCTCACAAACATAAATTGGGCACACAATAATAAATGGCTTATCTGAATTAATTGGAGAATAATCATTTTCTTTTATTCTTTTTAATAAATTTAATGATTCATCATTTAATTCTCTTGCCATTTCTAAAGCAATAAATTCACTATTACCAGTAGCTGAAAAATATAAAATCATAAAAACCTCACACATAATTTAGTACTTTAAAAAATTATATCACAACATAGAAAAAAATGCACCCATATCCAGTATCGAATAGGATGCACTTCATTTTTAATGAATATTAAACTATCTATTATTTACAATTTCAGGGTTTAAATCATGGTTCATTAATCTATAATTTGCCATTTCCTCGTACTTTGTATTTGGTCTACCATAATTTGCATAAGGGTCAATTGAAATGCCACCTCTAGGCAAAAATTTACCCCATACCTCAATATATCTTGGGTTCAATAGCTTTACTAAATCCTTCATAATAATATTTACACAATCCTCATGGAAATCACCATGATTTCTAAATGAGAATAAATATAATTTTAATGACTTAGATTCAACACAATATTCATCTGCGATATATGAAATATAAATTGTTGCGAAATCAGGCTGACCTGTGATAGGACAAAGTGATGTAAATTCAGGGCAATTGAATTTAATAAAATAATCATTTTCCCTATGCTTATTTTGAAATCTTTCTAATACGCCTGGATTATAATCGAAATTATAATCAGTTTTCTTACCTAGATTTTTTAATCCTTCTTTTTCTCTTTCCATAAATTACTCCTCATATTCTATTGGATCCTTTAATCCATTTGCCTCAAAGGCTTTAATTCTATCAATGCATGTACCACATTTACCACATGCCTTATCATGACCATTGTAGCATGACCAAGTTAAATTATATGGAACATTTAATTTAGTACCTAATTTAACAATATCTGCCTTTCTCATATTAACAAATGGTCCAACCACCTTAACCTGCTTACCACTACCAATATAGATTGCATCATTAATTGCCTTTGTAAATTCTACTGAGCAATCTGGATATGCATTTCCTGCAGCATCATCAGCGTGTGCTCCATAAAAAATCACATCGCATCCCTTAGATATTGCAATAGCTGCAGCACTAGATAGGAATAAGCCGTTTCTAAATGGAACATATGTTGAAAGTGGCTTACCGTCATTTTTATCTAATTGATCCTTATAATCTCCCTCTGGCACATCTATATCTGAATGAGATAATAATGAGCAATCTGAAAATTCAAATATTTTGGATAAATCTAAGAATATATGCTCAACACCATAATATTTGACAATATTATTTGATGCTTCAATTTCCTTTAAATGCTTCTGTCCATATGAAATTGATAAAGCTACAACATTTTCCTTACCATATTCATCTATAGCCTTTGCTAAGGCTGTAGTTGAATCTAATCCACCTGAAAATAAAACTAATGCCTTCATTTAATTAAATACCCCATCACTTATATTATTTCCTAGCTTAGAATATGTAACAGTTACACTTCTTTTTTTAATTCCTCTTGCTGTTACACAGCTATGACAACCTGATATCTTAACTAAGATATCATCTGATTTAGTAATCTTTTGCATAATATATAAAATATCACTACCAATTTTTTCCTGTAATTGTAATCTTTTTGAAACCATATCTGCAATTCTTGCAATCTTAGATAAGCCAATTACTCTTCCATTTGGAATATAAGCAATATCTACCTTCATATCATACATTAATGCAAGGTGGTGCTCACAATGAGAGAAAATATCAATATCCTTTACTATAACCATATTTTTAGAATCAGTTACATAATCTCTTTCAAATGTTTTATTAAATAAATCTACTAATTCATCATTTGTATAATTCATACCTTCGAATTGTTCAACATACATTTCAGCAGCTCTTTTAGGTGTATCAATTAATCCTTCTCTATTAGGATCATCACCTAAGGCTATAATTATTTCTCTTATAGCATTTTCTATTCTTTTTTGATCTATCATATTAAACACCCCTTTCATTAGGATCCCATATTATTTTATGAATTTGAAGACATAATCTTACTCCATTAAGATTATTATCAATTAAGAAATTTACCATTTCCTTTAAATCTATCATATTAAATATTGGAGAAAATAAACAATTTGTTTTTTCAATTAAATTATATTTTTTAATTATTTCATATGCTCTTTCCATATCAGATAAATTACCACAAACAAATTTAACAGAATCCTTTTTTGTAATAAATTCATAATTGCTAAAATCCATATGCTTCTCCATTAAGGAGAAAGGCAATTTATAATCTAGGGTAAAGGAAACATTTGGAATATTTAAAAATTCTTTTATAGATACAGAGCCATTAGTTTCGATTTCAATATTAAAATTATTATTAGCTAATTTAATTATTAATTCTTTAATACCATCTTGAATTAAAGGCTCTCCACCAGTTAATGTTATATTTTTAACCTTTTTTGATTTTGCATATTCTACTATTTCATCTATTGATTCATTTGTAAATTCTGGATTTATAAATGAATATTTAGTATCACAATAGGAACATCTTAAATTACAATTAGCAAAGCGAATAAATAAAGCTAGCTCACCTTGCTTCAATCCTTCTCCATTAATTGATACAAACTTTTCTATTACTTGCATATATACCTCGCACAATTATTAGGAGTTTCATAGACAGAAACTGAATATACATTATATTTTTTGCTTAATTCATCATAAAAATATTTAGAAAAATTTTCAGCTGTTGTTCTAAAATCAACTACTCTTAATAAGAATTGATTATTTAGTAAGTTAAATAAATTCTCATCTAATGAATTTTTTTCTACTATAAAGCTATGATCAAAATAATCACAAAGCTCCTTTAAATCCTTCTTAATAATATTAAAATCAACAACCATTCCATTTGAAGCATCACCAGTAATTTCAAGTACTACTCTCCAGCGATGTCCATGAATATTTTTACATTTTCCCTCATAATTTGTTAAAAAATGAGCTGCGTCAAATGATGATTCACAAGATAAAATATGCATAATTTTTCTCCTTTTTTAAAATTAAAAAAAATGGGTTATTCAAAAAATAGCCCATCTTAAAAAACACTTTTATATAAAGTCCTAGTTTTATTTATAGACAGGATGGTACAAATGAACTGTCTTATTAAAATCCTTTAATAATATATCACTTTTTAATAATAATTTCAAATTATTTAATATTTTGCTTTTCTTCCCATAAAAAACCTCCAAAGTGGACTTACAATAATCTTGGAGGTTTGGTGAATCCCCTAGGGGATTGTAATTACTTTTCTCTTTTAATTATTTTATTTGTCTACTTTGGAGATATCATATCACTGCAATACGACCTTAAAATCACAATTATTTAGTTGTAATAATTACTTTTTATATTTCATAATTATTACCAACCTCAATTTAAAATTGTATCATAATTCCATATATAGAAGCTACTGCTTCTTATTTAATTTTTCAGCAATTCTTCTTTGCTTTGTTTCAATTCTTGCCTTTTTCCATTCAAGCTTCTTTTCTTTTAAGGTTAATCTCTTTGGATCATTAATGAATTGGTCAATAAATCCATCATTATTCTTTAAAATCTTCTTATTAATAAATTCAATAATACCGAAGAAGCCTGGAAGGGCAACAAAGACAAATATACCTAGGATAATAAAATTATCTGAGTCTTTAAATACCTCTTGAACTGCTTTTGAATTCCATGGCTGCATAAATTCTCTCATAAATTGAGAATCGAATATTGTTTCACCCTGAGATTTATCATAGCCAAACATTGCGGCACTTGTAGGCTGGCCACCTACAAATGATGTAGGTAAAATAAATGCTAAAGATATAACTGTTAATATAATCAAGACAAAGGCAAATACTCTATATTTTGTAAATGGTAAACACATCGTAAATGCTACTACTAATCCAGCAAATGTTAATAAAATAGAAATCATAGCCTTAACATTAGCTTCATTAATCCATGGTGCATATCCTAATCCTGTAGGTATTGTATATGCCCAAATTGCTAAAACAATAGCTGTCATAGCTAATAAGCCTGCGGCAATAGCCTTTGATAAAACAGTTTTAGAGAATGAACCCTTAATTGGTCGTTTACTATATTCTAGCGATAATACAAATCCACCTGTTCCAATAACTGCAGATTCAAGCATATATGCATTTTCAATTGTATACCACATTTGGCCCTTCTTTAAAGCTATTAGCGCAAATGATAGGAATAATATAGCGAATGATTTCATTAAGAATAAAATAGATGTTCTAGAAATATTTCCAATTACTCTTCTACCTTGAGCAACTACTTCAGTTAAATGTGAAAAATCATTATCCATTAAAACAACGTCAGATACAGATTTAGCAGCATCTGTAGCCTTAGCAAAAGTAATAGATGAATCAGCTCTTCTTAAAGCTAAAATATCATTTACACCATCACCTGTCATAGCTACCTTATGCTTCTTTTCCTGTAATGCCTTTACAATAGCCTCCTTTTGCTCTGGAGATACTCTTGCAAATATTGTATATTCCTCAACTAAAGCTGGGATATCCTCAAGCTTTACACCCTCTAATGAAATAGCCTTATCAGCATTTTCGACACCACATGTAGATGCTATCTTACTTACAGTTAATGGATTATCACCTGATATTACCTTAACTGTAACACCATTATTTTTAAAGAATGCTAAAGTTTCCTTAGCACTCTTTCTTATTTGATCCTCAATAACAAAGAATGCTAATAATTGATCATTTAATTTGAATGCTAAAACTCTTTTTCCTTCTTTTGCTTTTTCTTCAACAAATTTTAATCTTTCATCATCCTTGTCTAATAAATATTCAGGAGCACCTAATAATAGCTTATCTCCATTTTTATAAATTAAACCAGATGATTTATGCTCTGATGAGAATGGAATCAATTCTTGATATTCAGCATCCTTATTCTCACCAAATTCATTAAATAAAGCCTCTGCTGTTTGATTTCTAGAACCACTTACACCAAGCAGATTTCTAATATTATCATAAATATCCTCTAAATGAGTATATCTTTTTGTTTCACAAACCTTCATTGTACCATCAGTTAAAGTACCAGTCTTATCAAGACAAATGATATCTACTCTAGATAAATTCTCTAGTGAATATAATTCTTGAATTAATGTTTGCTTTCTTGATAGGGAAGCAATAGATAATACTAACGCAACAGATGTAGTTAAAACTAATCCTGATGGCATAATACCAACTGCGAATGAACCAACCGTAATCATAATACGAGCCCATGTTACAGGACTATCTAAGCTCATTGTCATGCCATCCCAAATTTCAGCCGCATTGCCATGTCTTGAAATCTTATAAATTAATGTTGAAATAATTACAATAGTAACAATTACTAATAATATAGCTAAAAACTTCATTATTTTCATAATTGATGTCATAAGCTCAGATTTATGTCTAGACATAGACTTAACCTTAGAGGATAATCCAGCCGCAAATGTATCATCACCAACATTTGTAGTTCTAACCTTACCATCACCAACAATTATTGATGAGCCAGAGAAAATTTTATCACCAGGATATTTTTTAATATAATCTGATTCACCAGTTAGATTAGATTCATCAACCTGTAAGAAGCCCTCAACTAATTCAAAATCAGCTGTTGCTTGCTCTCCTGCCTTAAGTAAAACTATATCATCAATTACAATATCAGATGCATTTATTGTTTCTTCTTTTCCAGCTCTTAATACACGGCTTTTAGCAACTGTAATAATTTTTAAGCCATCTAATACCTTCTTACCATGAATTTCCTGAATAGTACCAATTGTAATATTCATAATGGCAGGAAGTAAAAATCCGAATTTAGAAAAGCCAAAATGCTTATCAACAACCGCTCCATTTCCACTTGCATATAGATAGATAATAAATATAGCAAATGTCACAGCGATAATTAACAAAATTGTATTAAAAAATGTGAAAACATTATGGAATACAATTTGAGGTATTGTTTTTTCATTTGTTTTACTAGATTTATTTGTAAATCCTTTTTCTTTTCTTTCGTTAACCTGATCTATAGTTAAACCACTATTAATATCAGCATTAACTCTTTCGATATTTTGATTTTCATTATTTACATTCTTCATCAATCGAAACCTCACTATCAATTAATCTAATATAATAGATTATACTACATTTTTAATATTTTTACTTATGTTATCGTTACCATTCAATAAAAAAATGGAGTTTTAAAGCTCCATTTTCAATTATTTTACATAAACTGTATTTGAATTTTTAAATCTATAGGTAATATTAGAATTATTAAATTCTACAGTTAAAGTATCATTGCCTCTAGAATCAATCTTAAATTCAATAGAATTACTATTCTTAATATTCTTAGTTTGTACCTCAATATTAGTTGATTTAGACCAATCATCTAAATATTCCTTATTTCTTGTATGAATTAGCTTAAATTCTAATTTTACATTACCATCATCATAAAATCTTTGTCTTACAAAAATATTCTTTACTAAATCACCCTTATAGAATGTATATGTAAATTCATTTAGTTTGTCTCCAAATACCTCTTCTACATTTATAACTAAGTCATTTAATTCAAATTTTGTTAAATATGTTGTTTTAGAATTTTTATATTCTTTATTTCCAACAAAATCATACAAATTATCATTTTCAGAAATCTTACCATAAATTATAGAATTAGATTTAAAATTAGATTCTCCAACATTCTTTTCAGTTATATTTTGTTCAGTAAAATATATCTTGTATGGAGATAAAGGACCAGTTACAGTAATTTTATTTTCAAAGCTTGATAAATCATTATTATCCATACCATAATATTCATTATTAGATGAAACACAATCAATTGATGCTAATCCAAGCATTTCAACAACATTATAAATTTGAGAATCTAAATCATTAACTAATGCGTCCATTTCAGATTCAGTCATTTTTTTAGATTCCTCATTTAATACAACTTCACTTACATTAAATTTATTAATTGATGGAACAACATTGATAATATTATAAGCTTCCTGCTTAAGCATATTTTCTAAATATTGACTAAATAATGAAACATTATTTTCTAATGGAGTTTCTGTTTCATTATTAGCAGGTACTCTATCGTCTTCCTTTGATGTAGTATTAATAGATAAAACAATTAATACAACAATCATAGCGGCAGCTAAAGCAGAGAATAAATTAGAAACAAGGAAAAATCTTCTATTACGAATTGGCTTTACATATACTTCGCTTCTAACCTTATTCATATCAACATTTTTCAAAATGTCATTTTGAATATCATGAATTTCTTGTTCATCTGACATCTTTTTAATCATTGATTTAAGATTCTTCATTATCATCCTCCACCTTTCTTTTTAAATCCTTCATAGCCTTATTATAAATCCATAAAACTGTACCTAATGGCTTATTTACAATCTTAGCTATCTCTTTAAATTTAAGATCATTTATAACATGTAAAACAACTATTTCCTTAGCTAAATCATCTAAATCATTTAATAATTCCATTACTCTGATTTCACCATATGATTTAGATTCTTTCTTTTCGTCAGGAATATAATTAAATAATTCCTCATCATGAATGATCTTCTTTTCTTTATTATAATGATTTATTGCAATATTATGAGCAATAGTAGATATAAATGCTTTTATGTTAGTTTTATTTTGATATTTACTAATATTTTCTAAAAACTTAACATATGTATCCTGCATTAAATCATCTATTATTGAATCATCCTTAACAATAGATGCGATTGAGAAGAAAACTGTCTTCTTAGTTTCATTATAAAATTGATCAAAATGAGTATAATTACAAACTCTTAGCTCATCTATAATTTCGTCTAAGCTCATTTCCTCACATCCTTTAAACAAATAAAAAAACAAATTTATTGGTAAACTAATAAAATTCTATCACAAAAAGTCATATTTTTCACAAAAAGACCAAGAAAAAAATCCGAAAAACGGATTTTTTTGATGATTAAAAGCTAATAATACTTATTCATTTAATTATTATTTAAATAATAGTCAAATAATATATAAATTACTAATGGTGAATGCATCAATGGAATGTTTGATAAATTAGATGAATTAGAATAAATGAATAACAATAATGATGAATTTCTTAAAATAGTACCTACTATCTTATCTGATGCTTTTTGTAATTCATTATCATCATATGTAATATTATCTTCCATTAAATATGAGGCAACAAAATCATGTAATTTAATAGAATCAGTAAATAAGCCTACTAATTTTAAAGTATCATTATTAGCTAGATTTATTAATCCATTAAACATTTTATTTAAGGTTTCATTATTTGTATTAAAAACAAATCTAAATAAATATTGAATAGTAGGGCTTAAATTAGCATCATATTTTTCTCTTGTATCTATTTCATAATTTAAATCATCCAAATATGTATTTGAATTAGGATCAGCCTTATAGCTTAAAAGCTTTTTAATTAATTCCTTATATAATTTCTCATAGGATTTTATACTAGAACCAAAATTAGCCTTAAATTCAGAAATATTATAATCATTATCAAATTCTTTAACAATATTAGCTATATTAGAATTATAAATATCAATATCAATTCCACATCTTTTAAAATTATATTCTTCTGGTGCTACATAAGTAACAAAATCAGCACTATTAATAATATTAAATACATTAGGATAAGCTACTGCATTTTCTTTTTCTATACTCATTGGAGCCTCAAATGTATATACATATAAATTATCATCAGTAACTAATTTATTAGTATCACGCATCAATTTATCACCTAATATATTAGATATAGCTCCACTTCTAGAATAACCTGAGATTAGAATTTTTGTATTATTATTCAAATTATATTTATTAAAATAATTTTTTAATGATTCATAAACAATATTTGCACATCTATTAAAATCCTGATGATTGCCACTTTTCCCTAAATCAAAATTTAGCGCCCATTCCTTGTAATATCTCATACCTCTTATGCTTACAGCAACTAAATCATAATCACCCATATTTCTTTTACCTATTGTATAAGAAACACCTTGATATGAATCACCGTTTTCCTTAACTAAATCTATATCAGAAAAATCTAGGGCATGATAAAATTTTTGGACTATTTCATCACCTAAATTTATTGATACTAAATTAAAGGCAAATCTTGCGATATCATTATTAAATTCACTTGATGGAGAATTAAAATATGATGATTCTAGATTAGTTTCAATATCATAATAATGATTCTCAAATAAACGATTTAATGTTATTACTGAATCATCTCTCCACTTAGCCTTTAATGTGATATTTTTGGTAATAGGATTATTAAAATCAAATATTTCATCATCTAAATACCAGCCTAAAAATGTATATTTCTCCTTTATAGGATCATTGGGCTTATCTAATAATTTATTCTCTTCAACTATAGCCTTATCTATTTCATTTCCACCATCGGTATCAAATGAAACAATATACTTTGGAGTAATTGGATCATCTATAGAAATAGTATGATTATTAGGCTCTTTTCCACATGAAGCTAAAGAAAATGAAAAAAGAAGGGGCATAGTAATGATAAAAATTTTTTTCAAAAATCTTCTTTTCATACTTATGCACCTCCTTAATTATTCTAATTCATCCATGAATTTTTGGAAATATTCTGGAATTTCTGAATCGAATTCCATCCACTCTCCTGTTTTAGGATGCTTAAAGCCGATTGTTTTAGCATGTAGGAATTGACCTAAATCACCAATAACCTTTCTTCTTCCATATGTCTTATCACCAACAAGAGGATGTCCTATATATTCTAAATGAACTCTAATTTGATGGGTTCTACCTGTTTCTAATCGACATTCAATATATGTAAAATTCTTAAATCTTTTTAATACTGTAAAATTAGTAATGGCATTTTTCCCATCCTTAACAACAGCCATTTTCTTTCTATCGTCAGGGTCACGACCGATAGGGGCATTTATTCTACCCTTATTTTCATTTATAACACCATAAACTAAAGCATGATATGTTCTTTTACATTCGTGATTTTTTAATTGCTCCATCAAGGATTCAGCAGCTAAATCATTTTTAGCAATCATTAATAGTCCTGTTGTATCCTTATCAATTCTATGAACAATACCAGGTCTTATAACACCATTAATAGATGATAAATCAGATAATTCATATAATAAGCCATTTACTAATGTATTATCCCAATTACCAGCTCCAGGATGAACTACCATTCCCTTTGGCTTATTTATAACAGCGACATATTCATCCTCATAAACAACATTAATATTTAAATTCTGAGCCTCTAAATCTAGTGATTTAGGCTCTTCCTCAATTAATTCAACTAAATCATTTTCAGAAACCTTATATGATGCCTTAACAGGCTTATCATTAATTCTTATATTTCCATCCTCTATAAGCTTTAAGATATTCATTCTAGATTTATTTGTAATTTCGGCTAATGCCTTATCAATTCTTTGATTCTCGTAATTCTTCTCTATTTTTATTTTCATATTTTTTCTTCTTTCTATCTGCGAAGAAACAAAAATCTATCGCAAAACCAATAACACCAATAACTAAAAAGGCATCAGCTAAATTAAATATAGTTGTACCTAAATGTAATAATTCACAAATCCAATCAAATGGCTTTAGAATAATCATATCAACTACTCCTGCTCTCCAGCCAAATACTGTAATTAATCTATCAAATAAATTACCTACACATCCTGCTAGGGCAAGTGTTAAGAAAATTCCGCCAGCCTTATTTCTTTTCCAATTAATTTTAGTTGCAAAATAACAAAGTACAATAGTCGCAACTGCGCTAAATATTGTTAATAATAAAGTATTATTACCTAAAGCACCCCAAGCCATACCTGGATTATAGGAAAGCTTTAATTCTAAAAAATTAGGAATAACTACTAATGTAGAATTTAAAGCAACTCTTTCTACAACGAATTTTAATACCTGATCAGCCATAAATAAAACGAAAAATAATATTACTGTAATAGCCATTTTAATATACTCCTATCATTATTAGTATAACAACTAATATTATACCAAAAATTAGAAAAATAATACTATAAAATAATGAAACTCCCTTTATTCCATCTAAATTACCCTTTGATATGCTTCTCATATAAAAGAATACCAAAAAATAAATGAATATAGCAAATATAATTGCTAAGACAAATGAAATAAATATTCTTAAATTTGAAATTAATATAATTAAATTAATTGATATAGCTATAGGACCACTAACAATAAATAATGAGGCTAATGCTGATAAAATACCAACAAGAATATAATCAATTATATTTACCTTATAGCTTTCAAATTCAATCATTGTTTTTTTAACATTTCTTAAAAAGCTCATGATTTATACTCCTTTAGATATTTAATCGCATCCTCTATTGTACTTACCTCTACTAGCCTCATCCTCTCATGATTCCTAATAGATTCATATTTTAAGGATGCCTCACTATAATTTGCCTTAGGACAAAAGAAAATATCTACATTATCATCAATCGCAGTAGGTATTTTTTCTTTGATACCACCAATTGCCCCAATGTTATGAGTAATTGAATTTATAGTACCTGTACCTGCAATTTTTAGGCCATTTGTATAATCATATGCTGTTAATTTATTATAAATAGATAATGTTTGTAGCAAGCCACCTGATGGCCCACCTATTGTATTAGTATTAAATATGATTTTTGGAGATGTATTATCTAAATTAATATTATAGATTGGATAAAGACTAAATGATTCACCCTTTTTTAGGGTAATCTCCTTAAAATTATCAGTTTTATTTACAGTATAATTTTTATTAATTTTAGTAGATTCCTCTAAATACCATATATCATTTACTCTAGGATTTTTAATGCATTCTAAATATTCATTACTTCCTATTTCATATGATTCACTATATAAATATGAACCATCAGGATTTAATAAATAATTATCAGCTTCATCCCTTAATACTCTTTTAATGCTTCTTATATTATCTCCTATTTTTAATTCTGATTCCTTGTTCTTATAGGTAATATAATAGCCATCAAAGCTATAATCTAATTTAATATTTGAATCATCCTTCATAGCTAATTGATATGCAGTTATTATAGCTTGGCTTATACTAGATGCATACATCAATTTTCCTGCAAAATATGATTCGCTATCTGATAATATGCTTTCATATTCTTCAATATAATATGATTCCATTTCATTATCATATTTAGCAATTAAATTCATAAATGGAGTTGAGCCTTCAATAGCCATAACATAAATAGTTGAAAATGAGCCCTCCTCCTTATATCCATTTTCGATATTAACAACAGATGTAAATTCTACTGTATCACCTTTAGATATAACTCCATAATTAGTTCTAATTGTACAAATTAGAATAATAGGAATATTAATTGCTAAAGCTAAAAATATATATAATTTATATTTTTTAATTAAATATTTAAAGGAATTTAGCACTTAATTAATACCTCTAATTTCTCCATTTGACGATATTCAATTCCTGCCGCATCTAGCATTCTTCTTGATGCTATATTAGATGCCTCATTTCTATATTTATCCTCCATATATACTAAATGCTTAATTCCCGATTGAATAATAAGCTTAGCACATTCATTGCATGGAAATAATGTAACATATAATGTCGCACCAGTAAGCTTAGCTGTTGTATTTAAAATGCAATTAGCCTCAGCATGAACTACATAAGGATATTTATTTTCTAATGGATCACTATTTCCCTTTCCCCAAGGAAAAACATCATCCTCACAGCCTCTAGGGAATCCATTATATCCAATTCCAACAATTCTTTTTTCTTCATTTACAATACAGGCACCAACCTGTGTATTTGGGTCCTTACTTCTTTTTGCTGATAATGCAGCAACACCCATAAAATATTCATCCCAAGAAATATGTGGCATATAAATCACCAAGCCTTTCAAATATATTTAATTATATCAAATAATTAAATTGCTAGCAATATAATGAAAATGATGGTTAAATAACCATCATTCCTCAAGCATATGTATTTTCGTTATAACAACTAAAAAATGAACTATTAATAATTTTATTAACTTTTGTGAACTATTATGAACTATTATGAACTATTATGAACTTTTATACAAAAGAAAAATAGGATTCAATCCTACTTCTCTTCATCATTTTCAATTTCTAAATCTAATGATAATTGCTTAGAAAAATATTTATTTACTGGTGTAAATGTTTTTCTATGAATCTTACAAGGTCCATATTTTTCTAATGCCTCTAAATGAGCCTTAGTACCATAGCCCTTATGCCTTGCAAAGCCATAATTAGGATATTTCTTATCCATAGCCTCCATATAATGGTCTCTTGATACCTTAGCTAAAATTGAAGCTGCGGCTATAGATGCAGATAGGGCATCACCATGAATAATAGCCTTAGATTCTATTTTAAGCTCATCTAATTTAACTGCATCTATTAATACATAATCAGGCTTAACCTTTAATTCATCTAAAGCCTTAAGCATTCCCTTTTTAGTAGCATTTAAAATATTAAGCTCATCTATTTCCTTTTCATTAATGAAAACAACAGAATAAGCTAAAGCCTCTTTAACTATAATTTTATATAATTCTTCTCTTTTCTTTTCAGTTAATTGCTTAGAATCATTAATTCCATCAATTCTTAAAAATGGAGGCATTATACATGCGGCAACTACTACAGGGCCTGCTAAAGGACCACGTCCTGCCTCATCTATACCACAAACCTTTTCATAACCATTATCATATAATTCTTCTTCATAGCGATAAAGATTAATTTCTTCCTTATTCTGGTTTTTCATAGCTCATACACCCGATTCTTGTGTTTCTTAAATCATTCATAAACATTACAGAGGCTCTAGAATAATCATATTCTCCACCCTTTAATAGGCAGCCTCTTTTCTTACAAATATCATCTAATATTTCTTCTTCAGTATCACTAAGCTTTTCTAGCTTATATCTTTCAATTAAATTAGAAGGATAATTATCCTTAATATAATTAATTGATTTTAATGTAATCTCTTCTAAATTTAAAATATCATCCTTAATTGAGCCTGCCATCGCAAGCTTTACACCAACCATTTGATCCTCAAACTTAGGCCATAAAATACCTGGTGTATCTAGCAAGAACATATCATCTGTAACCTTTATCCAGTTTTGAGATTTTGTAACACCAGGCTTATCTCCTACCTGAGTTGCCTTTCTATTTGCTAGCTTATTAATTAATGTTGATTTACCAACATTAGGAATTCCTATAATCATAGCCTTAATAGTTTTACTCATTATTCCTCTTTTTTCTCTTTTTAAGAATAAATCCTTTAAAGCCATTTTTGCATATTGTGTAATTTTATTAATATTATATCCAGTAATAGAATCAATATCTAAAGCTAAAATACCCTTTTTGGCATAATAATCAATCCATTGCTTTGTAACCTTAGGATCAGCTATTTTAGCCTTATTTAATAAAACAACTCTTGGTTTATTTTTAACTATTTCATCAACCATTGGATTTTTACTAGAAAAAGGAATTCGTGCGTCATATAACTCAAATATAACATCAACCTTAGCTAATGATTCAGTTATTTCTCGTTTTGCCTTAGCCATATGACCAGGAAACCATTGAATTACTTTCCCTTCACTCATAATATCATCCTAACTTTTAAAAAAATTTAAATTCACTAAATGGGAAGAATCTCATAATTACTTCTCCATATATATCACTTTCATCAATCAATCCATAAATTCTAGAATCACTAGAATTTTTTCTATTATCTCCTAAAACCAAAAATTTGTTTTTAGGAATTATAGCAGTTTCAATATCTATTGTTACAATATCATCATATTTAGTATTTTTATCATCTTCTAATGCTTTTAAATATAATGCAGATTTTAATAATCTATTATATTCATCCTCTCTTACATTACCACGGCTATCCTTTACATCATTAATATATAATTCACCATCCTTATAAGAGATAGTATCACCCTCTATAGCGATAATTCTTTTGATATAGAATGCTTCAGAATGACTATAATTTGAAGCATCAAATATTATAATATCATCTCTTTTTAAGGATGTAAATGATGATGCGATAACCTTATCTGAATCATAAAATGTATCCTCCATTGAATGACCAGCAACTGTACATGGATTAAACATAAAAATAAAGATAAATAATAAAACAGAAATACATTTTAAAACAAATGATGGTAAATCTAATTTAGAAAACAATTTAGATAATTCAGGATACCAATCCTCATGCTTACGTCTTTTTAAAATTATTATTGTTAAAGTATAGCCATAATAAGCTAATAACAAAAATAAGGATAAAATATAAAGCATTAATCCAATTATTTGAATTGCTCCACCATAATTATAAAAGATTTTTCCAAATACTAATAATCTATTAAAAAAGATAAGAGAAAGAATAAAAATGATGAAAATCACAGAAAACCAAATGGAATATGTAATCAAAAATCTATTTTTACTCTTAATTTTTTTATTCTCTTTTTCTTCTAAAATCTCATCATTTTCATTCATATATTATTCTTCTTCCTCTAAATCATAATCTCCAGATTCATAGCCAAACATTTCATCAACCTCATCAAGCTCTAAAAGAATTGAACGAGGCTTTGTGCCTTGCTTTGGAGATACAACTCCTCTATCCTCTAAAATACCAACAACCTTAGATGCTTTATTAAATCCCATACCAAATGTTTGCTGAATTGCATTTATTGAGCAGTTTTGCTGACCAACACAGAATTTAGCAACCTCATATAATACATCCTCACCAATATCATCTCCGCCTTTTCCACCGAATGAATCACTTGATTTAGATACTCTCTTCTTTAAATCCTCATTGCTGAAAATATAATCAGGCATATATTTTGATGTTAAATAATTACATAGGCTTTCGATTTCCTCATCAGATAAATATGCGCCCTGTGCTCTAACAGGAGCTCCTTGGTTAACAATAAGCATATCGCCTCGACCTAATAATTCTTCTGCACCAACCTGGTCTAGAATTACCATTGAGTCCATTGATGATGCAACTCTAAAGGCAATACGACATGGAATATTAGCTTTAATTGTACCATTGATAACATTAGTTGTAGGACGCTGTGTTGCTAAAATAACATGCATACCTGCAGCTCTTGCCTTTTGAGCAAGTCTTACGATATAATCCTGTACCTCAGCACCAGATGTCATAACCAAATCATTAAACTCATCGATAACTACTACTATATAAGGTAGAGGTGGCATTGATGGGTCAGTTTTTCTTTTAGCTAAATAATCACCAGCATTTTTAACTCTAAAACGTCTTAATACATCATATCTTCTATCCATTTCCTCAACACACCAATGAAGTGCTTCTGTTGCAAGCTGTGAATCAGAAATAATAGGTGTAGCTAAATGTGGAATGTTTTCATATAATGTAAATTCAACCATCTTAGGGTCAACAATAATTAATTTTAATTGCTCAGGTGAATTCTTAATTAATAATGACATTAAAATTGTATTTAATGATACTGATTTACCTGATTGAGTAGCACCGGCAATTAAAGCATGTGGCATATTATAAATATTTTGATATAAAGGTGAATTATCAATTAATTTACCTAACGCAACATTTAAAGGCTTTCCATCATGTAGCCATTCATCAGTTATAATATCACCAAATGG
The DNA here is from genome assembly GCA_002449755.1 of Caryophanales bacterium UBA7004. GTDB lineage: Bacteria > Bacillota_I > Bacilli_A > Acholeplasmatales > Anaeroplasmataceae > Anaeroplasma. The sequence goes on along the minus strand of DJXM01000021.1, from coordinate 25,818 downwards.
AACTGGCTCAGCCTTATCATTTGGTGCTTCAATACCTACAGTATTCTTTCCTGGAATAGGAGATAGAATACGTAATGATTTAACCTCAAGTTTCATTGCGAAGTTATCCTTGATTTGGTTTACCTTCTTAACATTAACACCAGCATCAAGCATAATTTCGTATAATGTGAAGGCAGGTCCCTTAATGAAATTAATAACCTCTCCACCAATATTAAATTCCTTTAATGTTTCATTAATTAATTCCTTCTTAGCCTCAAGCCATGCAGGATGAGAATCATTACCAGATGAAGATTTTTTAAATAATTCATCATAAGGAATTGAATAATTTGAATAATCATTACCAGTAACAGTAACCTCTTTTAATGTCTTCTTTTCAGCCTTTGGCTTAGGAGCTAATGTAGGCTTAGCCTCTTCCTTCTTAGGCTCAATAACAGGCTTTTCTGTATCAGGCTTTTCAATAGGCTTTGGCTGTGGTCTTAAAATGACAGGCTCAACATAATCCTTATCATCTGTTTCAACTGCGAATCCTGGTCTATTAGAGCCAACATCACCACTCATTAAATTAGGGAATTCATTATTATTAGCTCTTCTCATGGCCTCTTCAATAGTAATATTTCTATCAACAGGGGCATTATTTCTAGCCTCAAAATGAATCTCAGGAGCCTCCATTGAAGGTATTTCATCAAATGTAATATTTTCCTTTTTCTCCACATCATCAAACGAAAAAGAAAAATCATTTTCAGGCTTCTTAGTAGGCTTAGCCTCACTTTGTAGGAATGAAGGAATAGATTTAGTTTCTACCTTAGGCATAGACTCATCAAATCCATTAAATGGTATATCATTTGAATCATCGGCCATTATATTAATCTTAAATTCCTCATCATTATTTTCTAAATCAGGCTCTTTTACTTCTTCCTTTTCTTCTTCCATTAATTCATCAATCGAAGTAATAAATGAATCATCCTTTTTCTTATTATCAATTACAACCTCATTTGTAACCTCAACTTTAGGATCTGGCTTAGGAATATCAGTACCTGCAATTTTAGCAATTTCTTCATTATTCAAAATTTGGAATTCATGATATTCAGAACCAAATCTTTCAATAATATCCTCCTTAGATAAATGCTTTAATTCCTCATTTCTTACATAATCATAATTATAATCAGCATCTACCATACCCTTATTATCAGTATAAGAAATTCTATCAGGGACTCTTGAGCCAAAGATAGGAGATGCAACTTCACTTTTTAAGAATTGGAATCCATTTTCATCTAATGGCTTTGGATATGCAATTTGATATATCTCAAATTTATCTTCTTCATATTCAATTAGCTTCTTCTTTTTCTTGAACATCTTCTAATTCCTCAGCTTTCTTTAATTCTCTAAATTTTTGATTTTGATCTAATAAAATAGCTCTATTAGATTCTTTATTTTCTAAAACTAAATTATTAGTTCTAAATTTACCCTTTACTTCCTTTTTTTCAGCTTCAATGAATTCATCATTAGCTTCATTTTCAGAATCACTAAAATCATCCTTCATTGATTCATAAATTTCATCAACATTACTCTCAATTTCTAATGGCTCCTTTAATACGGCCTTAGAATAAATCTTAAATGCTTCCTCACCAACAATAGATAATGAAATAATATAAATCTTATCTACAGCCTTAGATAATGTATTTGAAACAACATATTTTCTAAATAAATTTATTGGATTGATAACACCTAAAACCTTAGTAATAACCGATGTTGTTTTGGCCATTTTCTTAGTTACCTGGAAGGCTTTAGCATCATGAACCTTTTTAGTAGATAATGAAAATCCAATAATATCAGAAATCTTAAATTTTTTAAACATTCTTAAGACTTTTCTATCTAAAATTTCATTTATTCTTTTTTGAATATAATCTAATAACAAAATTGCTTCACTAACAGATATTTCAGCTAAAGGATATTTAGATTTAGGGAAAAAGTTAGATGCAATACCATAAACCAAATCCTGGACTAAAATTCTAAAATGAGTTCCCTTAGAATTTTTTCCTCTTTTAGTTTTATCCTTAAAATCTATTATAGCCTGCTCAATTAAAGCCTTAGCCTCTTGTTCTGTCATTGTATCGGTAGGATTTACTTTAATTAATTTAACATCTCTTACTGATTTTAAAACTAAAATAGCATAAATCAATAAAAGTAAAATAAATCCAATAAAAATACCCAGTATGAAAGACAATATAGTCTGATAGTTTATTTCAATTACCCAAAGCACCTTAAATAAATACATGCAAACTACACCACCTTATTATATAGTATATAATAAATACCTAAAAAATTAAAGTTAAATAATACTTTAGGACATAAGTTTTAAAAAAGATTAGAAAACGCTTACTTGAATACTTATTAGATATTTTATATAATTGAATTGGTGATAATATGTATTCAATATTACTAGATTATGATGGAACATTAATAAGAAGCGATAATACAATAGATGAAAATGATGTTATTCTATTAAAAAAAATAATCGAGAACAATAATGTTTGTGTTGTTTCATCATCAAGCTATAACTCATTATTAAAATTCAAGAAAAAATATGATTTGAATATCGATTTAGTATCTACATCAAGCGGAGTTGCTAGTATAAATAATAGATCAATAACTAATCTGATACCTAAAATTGTAATAAATAGACTTATTGATGAATTTAAGGATTATATTTATACAGCATTTGGAGAATATAATGAGAAAGCTTATATTTATAAATTTCATGATAGAATCAAGCTTTTATATCCTAAGAAAAAAGAATGCTTTATAAGCGATATATTAGATTTTGATTTACCCTCATTTACATTAGTAATAAAAAAGACATACTCCATGCAATTTATTAACAAAATAGAAACTCTAGAATTAAATTATAGAGTAATATCTTCTGATAGATATAGAGAGGTAATTACAATATTTAGAGATTCAGTATCAAAATCTGATGCGTATTATCTTTTAAAGGACGAATATATAAATCAAAAAATAATAGGAGTATCTGACTCCTATTATGATATTGATATGATATCTAAATGTGATATTAAAGTTGCTATGCTTAATGGCGATAATAAATTAAAGGAAATATGTGATTATATAACTGAATATGATAATGATCACGGAGGAGCCATAAAGCTACTCTATGATATTTGCCATCTTAAGTAAATAGATGGCATTTTTTGTTTCACTCTTTCCCATCTTTATCTTATAATCAAAGCTTATTTTATCATCGATATATGTTTCATTAAAATGATAATTTGTAATATTATTAGCATTACATAATTCAAAATCATGTGTTGAAATAATAAAGAATTGATTATATGAATTTAATTTATCAATAACCTTAAATGAGGCATCAATTCTTTCACTTGCATTTGTACCCTTAAAAATTTCATCAACTAAAATTAAGTTCTTCTTTTCCTTGATTGCATTATTGATATTTTTCATTCTTAGTATTTCAGCATAGAATGTTGAAATACCCTCACTTAGCATATCATTTGCTCTTAAGGATGTATAAATATTAAAATCATTAGAGCTAAATGAATATGCAGGAATTAAGCCTTTAGCATTATATAATGTTTGACAGATTCCAAGTGTTCTCATGAATGTTGTTTTTCCACTCATATTTGAGCCTGTTAAAATAATTCCACCATTCATATCTATAGAATTAGAAATACAATTCTTAACTAATGGATGATACATATCAATTGCATTAATAGTATCATTTATTTCACCCTTACAATAAACACTATTATCAATTCCAATATTTGCTAAGGATAATGAAACCTCTAATTTACCTATAGATTCAAAGAATTCTCTTAAGCCTGTTTGCTTTTTAGTTTTGAAATTATAGATTAATATAATAAAGAAATCAAATGAGAATAACCCATTAGCTATAATATTAAATATTACATTCTTTCTATAAGCTAATAAATTCAATATTCCCATAGTATTTTTTATACTTGAATAATTATCATTCAATGACTTTTTTATATCATTATATAAATCATCATCAATATTGATATTATTAACCTGTTCTCTTACAATTAAATATTTTTCTAACAAGGTATAATATGAATCTGAATTTAATAAAAATATAGGGTTAACTAAAAATATTTTACATAAGGTAATATTTAAAGCAATGAATAAAACTAAAAACCATGGATTTAAATTATTAATAAAAATAAAAGGAATAAATACTAGCATTGCTATAAATGATAATAAAGGTAAAATCATTTCAATAGTTAATTTAATTTTTGTACCAAGTGATTCATATAATGAATCATAATCAATATTTTTAGAAGCCTCAAAATTAGAAATGCTTGACTCTAAATCAATACTTCCCTCATTATCTGCTAGCTTATAACATAAGCTAGAATAATCAGTTTTAGAGCCTTCTGTTAATGCTTCCTTTAGCATATTTCTTCCGTATTTAGTTTTAGATATAGATAAATATTGATATAAGGAATGATTTCCAAATAAATCTAAATCAGATTCCTTATAATCATCCTTATTTAATAAATCTTTACCTGAATCTTTAAATGTATGATAAAGACCCTTTCTTCTTTTATCATGAGATTCATAGGTAATTAATTTATTTTCTACTAATTCTAAATTCTTATAATATTTATTTGTTAGGAAGCTATATGCTATAAATATAACTATAATTGCTAAGCCGATACTACCATATAATTTAAATTCATATGAAAAGCCAATAATCAAAAATACTAAAGCTAATATAGCTAATATTAATCTAATTAAAGATAAAACTCTGGTTAGATTTTTTAATTTTGACTCCTCCAATTTTACATTTTCTATATTTTTAAATTCTAACAAAATACCACCTCAAAGCCTAAAAAAATAGGGAATTTCAATTCCCTATTTTACAATATTTTTTACTTATCTTCAATAACAAGTGGAGTTGTATGCCAAATATCATCATTATATTGCCTCATAGTTCTATCTGTAGTGAAGAAGCCTGATTTAGCAGTATTAATGATTGACATACGTAACCATTTCTTTTGATCCTTATATAATTCATTAATTTTTTCTTGAGCTCTAACATAAGAATCAAAGTCTCTTAATACAAAGTAATGATCCTGATTAATTAAGTTTTCTCTAATCATCTGGAATTCATTTTCATCAACCTTATCAAAGAAGCCATTAGTTAATTGATCTAATACCTCATGAATTCTAGGGTCATTTTCATAAATTTCTCTTGGATCATAGCCACCATTAGCATATAAATCTGTAACCTCTTTAGCATCCATACCAAAGATTACAATATTCTCATCACCAACGAAATCCTTAATTTCAACATTAGCACCATCTAGTGTACCAATTGTAATAGCACCGTTCATCATAAACTTCATATTAGATGTACCTGATGCTTCCTTAGATGCAGTTGAAATTTGTTCTGATACGTTTGCTGCTGGTATAATTGTTTCAGCATATGTAACATTATAATTTACAGCAAATACAACCTTTAATAAATGAGATGTTTCAGTATCATTATTAACCTTATCAGCAATTGTATTAATTAATTTTATTACCTTCTTAGCAAATACATATGATGGAGCTGCTTTAGCACCAAAAATGAATGTATGAGGATAATAATTAGCTTTGAATTCTGCATCACTCTTTAATCTATTATAGATATACATAATATGTAGGGCATTCATTAGCTGTCTCTTATATTCATGTAATCTCTTAACCTGAACATCAAAGATAGAATTTGTATCTAATGAAATACCTTGAGTTCTATAAACCTTCTTAGCTAATTCCTGCTTTCTTTGAGACTTCATCTTAGCATAAGCAGCTTGAACCTGTGGGTCATCAGCATACTTCTCTAATAGAGGGAATTTTGCTTCAGGATCCTTTACCCAGCCTGGGCACTTATCATTTAAAATCTCAACTAGCTCAGGATTTGAATGTAATAACCAACGACGATGTGTAATACCATTAGTCTTATTATTAAACTTTCCTGGATAGAAATCAGAGAACACCTTCATTTCGATATTCTTTAAGATTTCTGTATGAAGCGCAGCAACACCATTTACAGAGAATGAGCCATGGATAGCTAAATTAGCCATATGAACTCTACCATCCTTTAATATTGCCATTTGATATGCTTCATTTGAATTTGGACCATACTTTTGTTCAATTTCAAATAATAATCTTCTATTGATTTCTTCAATGATTGTATAAATTCTTGGTAATAATCTTTGGAATAAATTAACTGGCCACTTCTCTAATGCCTCAGCTAAAATAGTGTGGTTTGTATATGCACAGCAGCTCTTTGTAATCTTCCATGCATCATCCCATTCTAATCCTTCCTCATCAACTAAAATACGCATTAATTCTGCGATAATTAGTGATGGGTGAGTATCGTTAATATGGAATACTACCTTATCAGCTAAATTCTTAACACTACCATAAACCTTCTTATGTGATCTTATGATTGAATTAACACCAGCACATACGAAGAAATATTGCTGCTTCAATCTTAAAATCTTACCATCATCTGTTTCATCATTAGGATAAAGCATAGATGAAATTTCACTAACCTTAGAATGTGCCTCATAGCTTTCTGCACCCTGATTTAAATCAGATGGTTCAGCACTCCAAAGTCTTAATGTATTAACGATATGATTGTTATCACCGATAATAGGCATATCATAAGGTACAGCCTTAACATATTCAGCATCTCTATGCTTTACATTAAGCTTACCATTAACAGATGAAATGTCAATCCATCCATAGAATGGTACATCAATAGCCTTATTATCCTTTCTGATTTCCCATACGTTAACATCCTTTAACCAACGGTCAGGATATTCAACCTGGTAGCCATTTTTAATACCTTGCTCAAAGAAACCATATCTATATCTGATACAGTTACCATAAACAGGTAAGCCAAGTGAAGCTACTGAATCCATAAAGCAGGCAGCAAGTCTACCTAAACCACCATTACCTAAACCAGCATCAGCCTCTTGGTGTTCAATTTCATTTAAATCAATTCCCATTTCCTCGAATGCCTTCTTAACAACAGGATAAACACCAGCGTTCATTAGGTTGTTAGTAATCATTCTTCCCATTAGGAATTCCATTGAGAAATAATAAACCTTCTTTAAATGTTTTTCACTTGTAAGCTTTCTAGTTCTTTCCCAATCAGATGCAATCTTATATCTAACCATCTTACCAAGTGTAATATATCTTTGGTATGGAGTTGAATCTTCAAAATCAATTGCAAATTTACTTTCAACATTTTCAATGAATGCTTTTTTGAAAGTTTGTACATCTTTAAAACATGGATAATTCTTCATATAAATCTCCCCTTACTTTTAAATTATATTTAAAGTGTAGCATTATTTTATTTAAAACACACGAATTATCAATAAAACCAATTAGATAAAACGTTTTATTTAGTCTTTTTCTTTGGTCTTGCCTTAAACATTAATACAGAAAGAGGACCAACTTTAATATTTATAGAATATTTTTGATTATGGTATGGCTTTTTCTCAACCTTGATTGCATCAGCATTAATCATATTAGATCCACCATAAATATCTCTATCAGTATTCATAATTTCTACATATTCATAATTATAATTTGCAACACATCCAATTCTATATTCGTCATATGTATTTGGAGTTAAATTCATTACAACAAGGATATGATCCTTTGGATTTTTTGCAAATCTTGCAAATATGAACATTGATTGATCACCATTATTAGCATCAATCCATTTAAAGCCATCAAATTGATAATCCCTTTCCCATAAAGCAGGCTCAGCCTTATAAAGCTTTGTTAATTCCTTCATAAAGCGCCATGCTGCATCATGTGTTGGATATTTTAAAATGAACCAAGGTAATTCACTCTCATAATGCCATTCATCATAAGATGCAAGCTCATTACCCATAAATAATAGCTTCTTTCCTGGGTGAGTCATCATATATCCCATTAATGCTCTATATGATGCAAATTGCTTCCATTGATCCCCTGGCATCTTATTTAATAGTGAGCCCTTCATATGAACTACCTCATCATGAGAAAGTGGTAGCATAAATTGCTCATTATAGAAATACATCATAGAGAATGTTAATTGATTATGATGATATTTTCTATAAACTGGGTCTAATTTAAAATATTTTAATGTGTCATTCATCCAGCCCATATCCCACTTGTAATTAAATCCTAAGCCATCATCTGATGTTGGCTTTGTTACATTAGGGAATGCACTAGAATCCTCTGCGATTAATAATACTCTATCATCTTCCTTGAATAATAAATTTGATAAAGTCTTTATAAATTCACAAGCCCCAATATTAGTACCTCTATTACAATTTCCTAAATAATAAATCAAATTAGAAACTGCATCTACTCTAAATCCATCAACATGGAAATACTTCATAAAATATAAAGCATTTGAATATAGGAAACTTCTTGTAATACCCTTACCTAAATCCAGATTTGCTGTACCCCATTCTGGATTTTCTCTATCCTGTTCATTAGGATATTCATATAATGGAGTTCCATCAAACATATATAAGCCAAAGGCATCCTTACAAATATGGCCAGGTACCCAGTCTAATATAACACCATAGCCATGCTGATGTAAAATATCAACAAATTTCATAAAATCATGAGGTGTACCATATCTAGGAGTTATAGCATAATAGCCAGTTCCTTGATATCCCCATGAAGCATCAAGTGGATGCTCATATACAGGCATTATTTCAACATGTGTATAGCCAAAATCCTTTAAATAATCACATAGCATATTTGCTATTTCTACATAATTATAAAAATCATTATCTCCTTCACCTTTTCTCTTCCAAGAGCCAAGATGCATTTCGTAAATTAATGTTGGTTTATCATAGGTCTTAGTATGATTCTTTTGCCATTCCTGATCATTCCATTCATAAGGATAAAACACATTATAAATTACAGAATCCTGAATAGGTCTTAAAGCACTACCAAAGGCATATGGGTCAGCCTTATAAAGCTTTTGACCACCCTTAGTAATAATTACATATTTATATTTGTTTCCTTCATAATTACCATTTAGCCATAAATAGAAAACACCATCATCATGGATTTTTTCCATTCTAGTTACACCTTCAGTAAAGCCATTAAATTCTCCAATAATTTCAACATATAAAGCATTAGGGGCATATAATACAAATTCACATGCAATATTATCACCATATTCATTTTTTACAAGGTGAGCACCAAATGTCATATAAGAATCAAGACAATCTCCCTTTTTAAAATAATATAAAAAATTATCATCAATATTGTTTCGTATCATATTGTACCTCCAATAAACCCATCGAAATGTATATGCTTATTATACCTCAAAAAAACTTTATAAACAAGACAATATAGAATTATATTCTATATTCATAGAAAACTATATTTACAATTAATTTTCTTAAGCTTTGTATTTAATATCTCTTATTTTATAAAGAAGTAAAAGAGGCAGCATTTAAAGCCACCTCTTCCATTTTAAAGCACCTTTATTTTATATCTAAATTTGAAATATCATTTGATGTATATCCTCTAGAATATAAATAATTTTTTAATTTAGCTATTCTTACATAATCTGGATATTTATCATATTTATGCTTATTTTTCTCATATAATTTATTTAAGCCCTCAAAATAGATATCTAAATCCATACAATTAAGCTTTAAATCAATTAATTTAGAATCAAATCTTTTAGCTAAAAGCTTTTCTTTAATTAATAATCTACCATTTGATGATTTTGATAGTGAATATATTAATGATTCAACAATCTTTTCATCATTAATAATTCTTCTTTCTGTTAGCTTATTAACAATAGCCTTAGAATCATTTTCATTTAATCCCTTATCCTTTAAATATTCTATTACCTCACCAGATCCTTTAAAATATTTAGTAGAATAAACTAATGCTTTATTATAATAATCATTTAATGAATTAGATGATATAGCATCATACAATAATTTATCATCAATTTCTTTTCCTTTATACAAATTAAATTCAACGATGATATCCTCATTAAATTCATATATGCTACTACCGATTTTTATTAAATATTTTCCTTTTTTATCCTTACTAATAGATTCTATTATCATAAGAATAATCCTCTATTTTCATAATCTCCTCTTACCTCCTTACAAGATGTAACAAAGGTAAAAGCTTTAGGGTCAATATTTGATATTATACCACTCATTCTATATGATTCATTTTTATCCATTGTACAAATTAGCATTGTTAAAGGATCTCCTGTATATCCACCTCTAACATCAGATAAAGTTACACCTCTATCTAACTCCTTAAAAATTACATCCTTAATAGCATCAGGATTTTTAGTTATAACATACATTGTTCTTCTAGGTCTTAGCGATAAGGCAACAACGTCAACAATATATGCAACTCCAATAACACCTACAATACCATAAACTGTTAATTCTAAATCAAATTTAAATGGTGAAAAATAGAATCCAGCAATAAATACAACAATTACATCTGTAACATACATAGTAATTGACATAGGCACCTTAAAGAATTTGCTAATTATCTTTTGGATTACATCCATTCCACCTGTAGAGCCATTATTTTTAATTGCTATACCAACACCTATACCTGTTAAAAGTGAGCTACAAATAAAACAAATTAATAGCTTAGATTCATTAATTGAATTATAGAAAATATCATAGCTTACAGTTTTTTCTAATATATAAATAATTGTTGGAGATAAAAGAGATGCATAAATAGTTTTAAAGAAGAAATCCTTACCTATAAAAATCAATCCTAAAATCAAGCATACACCGTTAGCAAAATACAAAAATATTGATGGAGTAAACCATGATGTATCAGGAATATATCTACTTAAAATAATAGATACACCTGTCATTCCTCCAATAACTAAATTTGCTGGCTGAAGGAAAAAATAAAACCCTAAATCAACCAATAATACACCAAATGAAACAAATAAATATTGCTTCAAAAGCTTTTTTGCTAATATTTTTCTTACATTAGTTTTTTTAATTTCATCATTTTCATTCATTTTTCTCACCTGCAATAAACTTTAAATAAGCATCAATAAAACCATCTAAATTACCATTCATAACAGATTCTACATTGTTTTCTGAATATTCACTTCTATGATCCTTTACTAGAGTATAGGGAGTAAATACATAGGATCTAATTTGAGAGCCAAAATCAATTTTCATTTGGCTTCCCTTTTCTGAATTTAATTCCTCTTCTCTTTTTTTGATTTCTAAATTCATAAGCTTTGATCGTAATACATTCATAGCGAATTCCTTATTTTTTATTTGACTTCTTTCATTTTGACATGTAACAACAATACCAGTTGGCTTATGAGTAATTCTTACAGCGGAATCAGTTGTATTAACACTTTGTCCACCAGCACCAGATGAATGGAATACATCTATTTTTAAATCCTCATCCTTTATTTCTATGCTTGAATCAGATTCAATAATTGGTGTTACATCACACGAGCAAAATGATGTATGTCTCGCCTTAGATGAATCAAAAGGAGAAATTCTAACTAGACGATGAACACCACGTTCACCCTTTAATCTACCATAAGCAAAAGGACCATTTACCTCTATAGAAATAGATTTAATACCTGCCTCACTACCTGCTTGATATTCTAATATTGATTCTTTATATCCCTTTAGGTTAAAATATCTAGAATACATTCTATATAGCATCAATGCCCAATCCATTGATTCAGTACCACCGGCACCAGGATGAAGTTCTAAAATACAATTATTAAAATCATATTTTCCACTTAATAATGCATTTTTTTCACTTTCCTCTAATTCCTTTTTAAAGCTTTCTATTTCATCCTCTAGCATAGCCATTAAATCAGAATCATTTAATGCTAATTCAATATTATCCTTTATATCATTAAATTTATTATTTAATGAATCATATTGATTAATTGAATCCTTAATCGCATTAAGCCTTGAGATTGTATCCTGTGCCTTCTTTTGATCATTCCAAAAGCCATCAGCTTGGATTTCCTTATTTAATCCCTCTAATTCTTTTCTTTTAGAAGAAATCAAAAAGGCCTGATATAAATCATCTAGCTTCTTACTATATTCACTTATGAATTTGTTTAATTCATATTTTTCCATAAAATCACCATCAAAATAATTATACACTATAGTTTGAAATCCTACAAAAAGAAAAGAGCTAAAAGCTCCATATAATCTTCAAAAATTACTTTTTTAAAGTATTTAAGAATCTTTCAACTCTATCTAATGCACGTCTTAAATCATCAATTGAATAAGCATAAGAAATTCTTACAAACCCTTCACCTGATTCACCAAATGCATTACCAGGTACAACAACTACCTTTTCCTTTTCTAATAGCTTTAAGCAAAAATCATCACTTGATAAGCCAAAGCCTCTAATATCAGGGAACACATAAAATGCGCCCTCTGGAGTAAAGCATGGGAGACCCATCTTTTTTAATCTATCTAATAAATAGCGTCTTCTTTCATCATATGATTCTCTCATTAATACAACATCATTATCGCCATTTCTTAATGCCTCAATTGCGGCATATTGGCTTGTTGTTGGAGCACACATGATACAAAATTGATGAATCTTTGTCATCATCTTTATAATATCCTTAGGGCCTAAAGCATAGCCTAAGCGCCATCCTGTCATTGAAAATGCCTTTGAAAAGCCATTTACAACAATTGTTCTTTCCTTCATATTAGAAATTGAAGCAATAGATTCATGCTCACCATAATATGATAAATCAGCATATATTTCATCAGATATAACTAATAAATCATGCTTAATACAAACCTCAGCAATTTCCTTTAAATCATCTAATTTCATAACAGCACCAGTTGGGTTATTAGGGAAATTAATGATTAACGCCTTACTCTTTGGTGTAATAGCCTCCTCTAGTTCTTCTTTTGTTAATTTAAATTTGTTTTCATTTTTTAAACAAATAGTTTTAACAGTACCTCCAGCCAAAATAACACATGGCTCATATGATACGTAGCATGGAGTAACAATAATAATTTCGTCACCAGGTTCTATAATAGCTCTCATTGCTAAATCAATAGCCTCACTACCACCAACAGTGACTAAGCATTCATTTAATCCATCATAATCAATATTATATTTTCTTTTATTATATTTAGCTATTTCTAGTCTTAATTCCTTTAAACCACTATTAGATGTATAATAGGTTCTTCCCTTTTCTAAGGAATAAATACCCTCTTCTCTAATATGCCAAGGAGTATCAAAATCAGGCTCACCAACACCAAGTGATATTGCACCTTCTATTTCAGATGCGATATCAAAAAATTTTCTAATACCTGAAGGCTTGATATCTCTTACTTTCTTACTAACAAAATCTCTCATTTTATGCACTTACTAGCATTCTTTCGTCCTTCTTAGTTTCAACTAAATCAACACCATGATCCTTATATTTTTTAAGCACGAAATGTGTTGAAGTTTGATTAATAGTTTCAAGTGTTGAAAGCTTATCAAAAACGAATCTAGCAATCTCCTTCATTGATTTTCCTTCAATTAATACCATAAAGTCAAAGCCACCGCTCATTAGATATACAGATGTAACCTCAGGGAATCTTGCGATTCTTTCAGCAATTGAATCAAATCCAATACCACGCTGAGGTGTAACCTTAACCTCGATTAATGCAGTAACAATTTCCTTATCAGTATTATCCCAGTTAATTAGGGTAGTATATCCGCAGATAATATGCTCTTTTTCCATATCCGCTATTTGATTCGCGACTTCCGCTTGACTTACTCCTAGCATAATCGCTAATTCATTTAAATCAATTCTACTATTAGCTTCAAGGTTTCTAAGAATTTTTTCTCTTATTAATTCACTCATAAATCTGTTTCCTCCCTAAATCAATAATTAAATCTATTTTAGCATAAAATAGATACTCTTTCAATTTTTTTAGCTTTAATCATACTCCTTAAATCCATAAGATATTAATTCATTCTTTAATTCTTTTAATGATTTAGCCTCACTACCAAATGAATTAGACATCATTCCAACTCCACCACCAGATGAAATTAATTCAACATTAGTGCTATTTTCTTCCTCTTCTATGAATATAGTCACTGTCAAATCAGAATTAGTTCTTAAGTAGTATTCCTCATAAATATAAATGTAAGTTGTTTTTAATCTAGACTTAATGTTCTTTTTAATAACATTCCTTTTAGTATCAGAATCTATATTTAAAATATTATTAATAATATTCTTAGTTTCAAATTTTTTATCTATTTTTAATTTACTGATAATCATAATATTCTCCCATTAAAACTGGTTTATAATCTTTTTATAAACCTCAAAATAAACCTCTATTCTCTTTTCATTGGTCAATTCATCTAAATATTCTATTAATTCATTGCTATCATTAATAATTTGAACTATATCAGGATTATATCTAGTACCCTTAAATTGATTTAATTCATTTATTAATGTAGAAAAAGATTTTCCGACAGTATAATTTCTACCTAATATATCTGTTGCTGCATCTGTAGAATCTGCAATAGAAATTAAATCAATTGCGCTTTTATATTTAGATTTTAAATTATCAAACTCTATAGGATATCCACCATTTCCATCATAAAATTTATGATGTCCAAGCATTACATCATAATATTCCTTAAATGAATCATCATTATTTAATAAAACAATGCTTTTAGCTGGATGCATCTTTATAAATTTAAATTCCTCATCAGTAAGCTTTCTATTTTGTAAATTAATTACACCTAGTGTTAAGCATTTACCTAAATCATGATAAAAGGCAGCATTACTGATATATTCAATGATTTTATCATCAGTATCATATCCAAGCTCAATTAAATCACTAAATAATTCTCTTTTATTTTTTAATATCTCCTTAGCAATAGCTACACTTATTTTTTCAACCATAATACTATGAATATAGGTAATTGGCTGTCTTCTTAAAATTAGCATAGTTAAAAGCTCATCCTTATATGTTCTATTTTGACAAAATGGTAATAGCTTTTCAAATAAATCAGCGCAAATATCATCAAAATAGCTAGTGTAATCCTTATAAGGAACACTACCGATATAATCAAATAGGGCAAAGCCTATTTTAGGTATTAAATTATATTTTTTATTTTCATCATAATCATTTTCCTTTAATAGATAAAATATAACATCTGCTATATCTAAAGCATTACAAAATTTATTTAAATTAGCATCCTTACCATTATATCTTAATCCATTACCAACATATTGAATAAATAATTCTACTAATGATTCAACTAATTCATCTAAGCTCAATTCATTATTTACAAATTTAATAGCTAAATCTATAGATAAAATTTGATTCTTTTCTAAATCAGATTTATCTAGCTTTTCAATTAATTTAAAATATTCATCCTTTAAAGGTGAATTAATATAATATATAAAATTGGAAAGGAATGTATCATTTATATAAACCATTTCCTCCTCTAATTTATCAATATCATCATCCTTATTTTGAACAATATCGCTATAATAAAATTTTCTTACCTCTTTATAATATTTAATAATATTATCTCTTTCCTCATTAACTATATCAGCTAAAGGCCCTATTAAATTATAATAGGCTAAAAATATTCCTCTTCTTCCATCTACTGTTTTAATTTCATCATAATGATTTTTATAAGATAATACCTTTAAATATTTTTCCTTAGGATTAACAAATTTATTATTAGAATCCATTCTTAAATAGAATTCCATTTCCTCTAATGCGCCAATTAAATTAAGCATTATAAGCCTATCATAATCGATATTTTCCTTCTTTTCAAAATAATCAATTAGCTTATTTATTATCTCAATCATAATAGATGAATCATGAATATTTTCTTTATTAAATTTTTTAATTACATTTGATAATAAATCGGCACTTTCGTCATCTAATTCATTTAAAACATTTTTTATATCAGAAATCATTTTTTCATTATCTAAAAACATTTTTCTAATAGAATTAGATCTTTCAATTAAAGAATCCTTCCATTTCCTAAAATCATCAATTTTAAAAAGCGAATCATTATAATCACTATAAAGCTTCATATTATTAATATATTCAGTTTTAAAATTATTAATAATTTTCTTCTTTTCCATAGCAATCACCATTTTATAAATATTATCACATTTTAGGAAAAAGAAAAAGACTAATTAAATTAGTCCTCTTCCTCATCATTTATGTATTCAGTTTTGTATCCATGATTAGTATTAGGTCTTAAATCATTAGGATACATTGTATCTGAGAAAATATCAGTACCTGTTTTATTAATTAATTTATAGACCTTTAAAAAATCTTCAATATCGATAATATCAATGCCTACTGGCTTCATTCCATTTTTTGTTGATACAGTACCTGTTTGAATAAATACATCACCTACATTGTGTGTTTTATCAATAATACCCTGATGAAATGATACATTAGTAACCTCTTGGAATGTCTTTCTTTGGCAATTAACAGTAAATATACCACTAGTTGCATAAATAGCCTTATCAGTTACCATATAATTTGTATTATTATAGCTTCTTACACTGAATATTACTCTTCCTAAATAAACCCATACTGGCATTAAATGCAATAGCATAAATGGAATAATAATATATTTAAAAAAATCTAATTCACCAGCCATATTTGTGAATATAATTGCTAAAAAGCCAACATCAAATATTAACCAAATTAGAGCGAATATCGCTAGTGGTGTAAATATTCTTTCCTTAATATATACATTCTTATTTGGCTTACCTCTCCATAAAATTACTTCATCATCATTTTTATAATCTTCTATTTTCATAACCTTCACCAAAAAAGATTATAAATAAAAAACGTCCCAAATTCAATAATTAGTTAAAATTTAGATATTTCATTTATCTTCATATATTTCTTTTACATATCTTAATGCTGCCCATATTTTTGGCCAACCAACATACATAGCAATATGAGTTAATGATTCACATAGCTCATTAGATGAAACACCATTTCTTCTAGCATTTGTAATATGATATTTTAATGATGAATCTGTAATACCTGTAGAGGTTAATGCAATAACTGTTAAAATAGATCTTTTCTTTAAATCTAAATAGGATGTTCTACTCCAAACCTCACCAAATAATATATCATCATTTAATCTAGCAAATTCAGGTGCTAAATTATTTAAAGCATCTCTTCCTGCAGTTTGGATAACTTTTTCATTTTTATGGATTTCATTTACCTTTAAATAATCCTCATCACCAACCATTTCACACCAGGTTGTGCTACAATCACTTCCAGGTACCTCAATAGCGATATGTGAAAAAACTGAATCCTTAGCTGCCCCATGCCAATGCTTAACATTAGGCTTAATATAAACATAATCACCAGGTAATAATTCTATAGCCTCTTTGCCTTCCTCCTGATAATAGCCTCTACCATAAGTAGCTAATAAAAATTGTCCTCCATCCTTTTTAGCATTATGAATATGCCAATAATTTCTACAGCCTGGCTCAAATGTAACATTACATACATTTACACCAACCTGATTTAAAAAATTAAGATAGCTTGTTCCTGTAAAATATTTATTATATGGATTTACAATACCTAATCCAAAAGGTACTTTTTCTAATTCTTCCTTTGTCATTATTTTGTCTCCTTTAATTTATTTAACCAATCTGATACTACACTCTTTTCATCATTCTTATCAAATCTTTTACCATCTAGCCATTTTCCTTCACCTGTTAGCTTAGATAAATTAATACCACTATTTCCTATTCCACTTGATGCTGATGTACAAAATGGAATTATTGTTTTATCTTTTAAATCATAGCTTTCAACAAATGTATACATAATTTTAGGAGCATCTCCATGCCAAATAGGATATCCTAGATAAATCGTACTATAATTGCTTATATCTATTTTATCTCCATCTATTTCTACTCTCGCATTAGGATCCTTTTGCTCCTTATCCGCTCTACAATCTGTATAATATTTAATATCATCATCTGTATATGGGATTTTAGCTAAAATTTCATATGATTTTGAATTAGTTAATTCAATGATATAATTAGCTATTTTTTCAGTATTATTTGTCCTAGAAAAATAGATAACAATAGATGATTCATTTAAGCTAATATTTTCTGCTTCTCTTTTATCATTTTCCTTTTCATTATTACAGCTTACAAATAATAATCCGATAAGCATTAAAATGAATGACAAGCATATTCTTTTTAGATTTTTCATGTCATCTCTCCTTACTTAAAATCCTAATTCGTATTTTAACACAGTTTTAATAGTTTGTCTATAAAGCAAAAATCACTACCCCATAAAGTAGTGATTTTATAGATTATTCTCTATTTTCAAATTGTAATTTATATAATTTATAATAATGACCATGCTTAGATAATAATTCCTGGTGATTTCCTTTTTCAATGATTTCACCCTTTTGTAAAACTATTATTTGATCAGCATGCTGAATAGTAGATAATCTGTGAGCAACAACAAGCATTGTTCCTATATTCTTAATTTTTTCTAATGATTCCTGGATTAATACTTCAGTTTCAGTATCAATATTAGCTGTTGCCTCATCTAATATTAATATTTGAGGCTCAGCAAGAACTGTTCTAGCAAATGATAATAATTGTCTTTGACCCTGTGAGAAATTCTCACCACGTTCAATTACCTCTTCATCTAAGCCCTTAGGTAATTTATTAATAAATGAATCAGCATTTACATATTTACAAGTTTCTAATATCTTTTCATCAGTATAGCTTGTATCATGTAATGTAATATTATCTCTAATTGAACCAGAGAATAGGAATACATCCTGTAGCATTTGACCTATAGCACGTCTTAAAGATTTAATTTTAATCTTTGTAATATCTATATCATCAATTAAAATTTGACCCTTTTGAATTTCATAATTTCTTACAATTAATCCTAATATTGTTGTTTTACCAGCACCTGTTGCCCCTACAAAGGCACAAGATTCCTTTGGATTAATTACAAAAGAAACATCTCTTAAAATCCAATCATCACCATTATAAGCAAACCATACATTTCTAAATTCAATTTTACCCTTAAAATTATCAATATCTATAGCATCGCTTGCATCTCTAACCTCAGGCATTACATCCATTAAATTAAATAATCTTTCACTTGCTGTTAAAGCCTTTTGAATTTGATTTAATTGGTCAGCAAGCTCCTGAATTGGGTTAAAGAATTTAGATAGATACATATAATATGCTACTACAGCACCAGCAAGCATTCCATATTCAAATCCTAAATAGAAGCATAAAGCTACACTTAAAATATAAATTAATGTAATAAATGGTCTATATAATGCGAAGCATATTATTGAATTGAATCTAGATTTTCTTAGGAATTCATTCTTTTCATTAAATTCATCATCCTTAAATTCCTCTTGGTTAAAGATTTGAGTAATCTTCATACCAGATAAATTCTCATTTAAATATGTATTTAAATCAGATAACGCTCTTCTTTCTGTTCTAAATCTCTTAGAAACAGCACGAGAGAATATAAATGATGATATAGCTACTAAAGCTACAGATATTAGCATAAATAATGTAATCTTAGGTGATAAATAGAACATTACAGATAAAACACCAGCAATATATAAAATATTTTTAATAACTCTAACAATTACATTTGTAAAGAAATCACTCATTGACTGAGTATATGAGGCAACTCTTGTTACTAAAGAACCAACTGGCATTTCATCAAATTGATGCTGGCTCATATTCTCAATATGAGTAAATACATCAATTCTTAGATTATAAATAATTTTTTGACCTGCACGTTGTAATATCATTGATTCTAAATATAATGTTGCCATTGTAACAAGTATTACTACAAAATAGATTACTGCCATTACTATGATTCTATCTAAATTGATAGCATCACTAGTTACATTATTTGTAATATCTTCTACAACTAAAGGTAAATATAAATCTAAAACAACGTTTGCGATTAATAGGATAAATGCTACTATAAATGATAATATTTCAGGCTTAACATACTTCATAGTACGTCTAAGCAGAATTCTTGTTGGGATCTTTTTATCTCCCTTAAGCTTTAATAATTCCTCTTCCATTAGATAGCACCTCCTTCTACTTCCTTTTCAAGTTCTTGAAGATAAACCATCTTTTTATATGTTTCAGAAATATTTAATAGATTCTTTGGAGTATCAAATGCTTCAACCTTACCATTATTTAATACTAGAATTTTATCTAAATGAGAAACAGTTGATACACGAGATGCTATAACAATTGTTGTTTTACCATCTCTTTTTTCATTAATATTCTTTAAAATAGTTTCCTCAGTTTTTACATCTACTGCTGAAACTGAATCATCCATTATCATAATTGGAGCATCTTTAATAAAGGCTCTCGCAATAGAAATTCTTTGTTTTTGACCACCAGATAATGTCACACCACGTTCACCAGATATTGTGTCATAGCCATCCTTAAAATTGATGATGTTATCATCTACATCAGCAAATTTAGCAGCGTTTCTAACAGCTACTGTATCCTTCTTTCTATTACCAAAGGCAATATTATTTGTAATCTTATCTGAGAATAAGAAATTATCCTGAGGAACATAGCCTATAGCCTCTCTTACTGATTGAATATCGCATTCCATTAAATCATGATCATCAATAAAGATTGTTCCCTTTTCAACATTATATAATCTTAATAATAAATTAACTAATGTTGTCTTACCACAGCCAATTTTACCTATGATACCTATTTTTTCACCTGGTTTAATTTCAAATGAAACATCACTTAAATAATTTACATCTGTTTGATCAGGATATGAAAATGATAAATTTTTAAATGTAATCTTACCCTTTACATTTTCAAGCTTATAAGCATTATCAATATTCTTAATATCCTCTTCGCTATCTAGGAAGCTAGCAACTCTCTTTAATGATGTCTTAGCTCTAGATCTCATAGCTACAATTGAGCCCATGGCAATTAAAGGCCAAATTAATGTATCAAAATAGCTTATAAATGCGACTAAGCCACCAGCATTTAATTCTACTGTATGACCAAATATTATAACTGCATCAGCTGTTATATATCTATATACTACATAGCCACCAACACCTAATACTAAAGCCATAATAGCTGCGATAATTAATTCAATTAAAACATCAAACAAAACAGAAATTCTAGCAAATGATACATTTGTTTCCTTATTCTTCTTTGCTATTTTAGCAAAAGCGTGTAATTCAGCTGTTTCTTTAACAAACGCCTTAATTACTCTAATACCAGTAAATGTTTCTTGAGTAAAATCATAAAGCTTATCAAATTGCTCCTGACGCTCTCTCCATTTAATTGACATATATTTTTCAATTAGGAATCCCCATACAATAATTAGAATCATAGGTATAAATGCGATAATTGATAATACCCAATCTAATCTAACCATTCTAATTATTACTAATAATCCTAAAAAGAAAGCATCTACAATTGTTACAGTACCAAATCCACAGTATTCTTCTATTTGCTCAAGGTCTGTAGTGAACCATGACATAATAGAACCAACCTTGTTTTCATGGTAATATTTTTGAGATAGCTTTGTTGATTTTTTAAACATATCATGTCTTAATCCTGCCTCAATTCTAATTGATGCATTAAATAATGCAAATCTCCAAAGCATTCTTCCTAAAAACATGATTAGCGCGATAGTTAAAATCCATATTGTTATTTTCAATATTTGATCAGCTGAATCATTTGGCTTATCAGTTAAAATATTAACTATATCACCTAAGAATTCAGGAATAAATAATTGAGCAACATCGACTGCTACTAGTGCTAATATTCCAATAACATATAGAATAAAATATTTTTTATAATATTTTCTCATATGCTTTTCAAATATCATTTTATCCCCTCCCCACTTTTTAAATAAAACTAATTTGAAATAATAATAAGATTTGTTATAATTTTCATTGGTGATTGAAATGAAAATTATAAGAGATTATGAAAGCACAGTCTATACAACTAAAAATAGATTGCTAGGACAGTGCTTCACAGTCATAGAAAACAAAATAAAATATTATTTTGAATTCGATATTAGAGGCTTTGAAGCCTATATCAAATACGATAGATTAACCTTAGTTGATGCCGTAATTGATGAATTCAGAAAATACTTTGGATATGTCAGTATGTTCTATAACGAAAACAGAACATATTACAAAGCATTTGACGAAAAATACACATTTAGACTGCCGATTAACATTATACAACCATCTAAGTTTTTTATAAATAAGGAAAATTTAGATAATGTATGTAAATATTTAGAGGATAAGGAAGTCTATATTCCTGTTACTATCATTAATGATGAATATGTAGCTATTTCAGGTCATACTAGAATATATGCTAAAATGCTTGAGGATAATAAAATGGTAAATGTGTATTTATCTGATTATATTCCATCTAATTTAGATGATTTAGTCTATCTAGCTAAAGAAAATAATTTCTTAAAAATAAACCAAATGGAAATTTTATCTAATGAAGAATATGAATCTTATTTAGAGCAAATGAATGATTTATATTAAAAAAATGGTGTTATTGCACCATTTTTTTAGTCTATAAATTCAAATTCAAAATCCAAGATTCTTACTAAATCTCCATTTTGTACTCCAAGCTTTCTTAGCTCATCATCAACACCAAAACTTCTTAATTGACGAGCAAAGCGAGCTCTTGCAATATCAGAATCGAAATCTGTCATAGCAAAAATCTTTTCAATCTTTTTACCTCTTACATTATAAACACCATCATCTTGCTTTTCGATAGTAAATGGCTTTTCTTCTTCTTTAAATGTATATTCAACTACATCTAATTCATCCTCTTCAAATAATGAGAATGCCTCTGTAGTTTCTAATGTATCAGCAATCTTATATAATAATTCATTTAAATTATCATGAGCCATTGCTGAAATTTCTATAATAGGTAAATCAACATGCTTCTTAAATTCTATAAGATTTTCTTTAGCGTTTGGTAAATCCATCTTGTTAGCAACAACAATCATAGGACGCTTAGATAAATTCATCTTATATTCTTTAAGCTCGTTATTTATAATATTGAAATCCTCTAAAGGATCTCTACCATCAACTGCGGCCATATCTACAATATGAACAATAACCTTACATCTTTCAATATGACGTAGGAATTGTAAGCCTAAGCCAGCTCCATCATGGGCACCTTCAATAATACCGGGAAGGTCAGCCATTACAAAATCTCTTCCATCAGGTACTCTTACCATACCTAAATTAGGAACTAATGTTGTAAAATGATAAGCTGCAATCTTAGGTCTTGCAGATGAAACTGCAGCAATTAAAGTTGATTTACCAACTGAAGGGAATCCAACTAAACCACAGTCAGCTAGAACTCTTAATTCACATCTAACTGTTTTCTTTTCTCCTGGTTCACCCTTTTCACAGAAATCAGGACATTTATATGTACCATTGGCTAAGGCTAAATTACCTCTACCACCACGTCCTCCCTTACATACAACAAATTCCTGCTTATTTTCAGTGATATCACAAATAACCTTATTTGTTTCATCATCAAAAATTGTAGTACCAACAGGAACTCTTACATACGTATCTTCGGCATTTGCACCATATTGTCCTTTATTTCTACCTTTTTCACCAGGTGTAGCTTTTATTTTTGGATTATATCTTAGATCTAATAATGTAGATAATCCTTCATCTCCAACAAAGATGACAGAACCACCCTTTCCACCGTTTCCACCGTATGGACCGCCTCGTTCTACCTTAAGCTCTCTTCTATAAGCAACGATACCATCTCCACCTTTACCAGCTTCAACCTCAATCTTGGCTAAATCTATAAACATAATAAAAGCCTCCCTTCAATCAGAAAATAAAAATAAATGCCCGACATAAAAATCGGGCATTAAGATAACTATTAATTAAGCTTCAATAGGGTATACAGAAACTTGCTTCTTATCTCTACCCTTACGCTCGAATTTTACAGTACCAGCAACCTTAGCGAATAAAGTGTCATCTCCACCACGACCAACGTTAGCACCAGGGAATACTCTAGTACCTCTTTGACGATATAAAATTGAACCAGCAGAAACTACTTCACCGTCAGATGCCTTAGCGCCTAAACGCTTTGCTTCACTATCACGGCCGTTCTTAGTAGAACCTACACCTTTTTTAGATGCGAATAATTGTAAATTAAATCTTACTAACATCGTACAATCCTCCATTTAACAAATTTTTACGTTTTTAGGATGTTCTTCTGACATTTGTAGAGCAAATTCATTAAAAGTCTTAATTATTGCACGTACAACGTCATTAATTTCAACCTCAAATTTAGAATATCCTTCGCTCATTTCTAATCCAATAACGTTGTAACCTAGATTATCAAGAGCATTTATTGTCATTGTTAACGCTGTAGATATACCTGCACATACAATATCAGAATTATATTTCTTATAATCTGCATGTCCATCAACTACAACATTAAATTTATTATCTACTTCTTTAATACTAATCTTTGTCATAATTATTAAGCATTAATTGCTTCAATAACTAACTTTGTATAAGCTTGACGATGACCCTTCTTGCTAGCTGAATGCTTCTTTGGCTTATACTTGAAGATTACAATCTTCTCGCCTCTACCATGCTTTTCAACCTTAGCTGTAACTGTAGCGCCCTTTACATATGGAGCACCAACCTTAGCAGCCTTGCCATCCTCTGATACTAATAAAACATTTTCGAAAGTATAAGTTTCGCCTTCAGCAACTTCTAGCTTTTCAACATAGATTGCTTCACCAACGATAGCCTTAACTTGCTTTCCACCTGTTTCTACAATTGCATACATGTCGTATTACCTCCTTGAAATTTTTTTAAGACACACTATTAGGGTAGGATTTTATCCATTTAATGACCCGTTCTACGTGGTGCATGTTACAACAGCATAATTATATTCTATTTATATATCAAAGTCAACAATTATTTTCGTAACGTTAATTCTTATTTTTCCTAAACTTTTTCTTCATATATTTGAATAATTTCTTTTCACCATTATCAATATAATAATTTAATAAAAATACAATTTTTTCCTTTGTTTTTTCGTGCATAGGAAGAAATTCTGCTTCCTTATTAAAATAATCTAAAACCATGCTAGGTTTAAAATTACCCTTATTATAAACCTTAGACGCAGCTATCCTATCACATACACATTCCATAATATATTTATTAGGCATCTCTACAGGCTCAATAAAGAATGTTTTCATATTTACATCCATCCAATAATCTATATGATGCTTATTTCTTCCCTTATGATGTAGCCAAGCCCTACTATAGCCATTTTTAATTCTTTCATTGTAATGAGGTGATTTTTTACCATCATAATATTTAGCTCCAAGCCAAAATTCAGTAAATCCATATTTAGATAAATCATGCATCAAGCCCTGTAAAATTAGTCCAGACCTGAAGCAATAAATCATAACCTTATGTCTATGATTAGTTATAGTTAAGAAATGTTTAATTGGATGTATCATAATCTCTCCTTGAACAACAGTGAATTTTCAATTCACTATGAGTAAACTCATATTTTAACGAATTTATATATAATTATGTATTTCTACATATTTACATATACTCTATAAGGTATTGTTAGACCCCTACTCATCAAATACTTTATTACAGTATCATTTGAGTTACGTTTATATTTTTTTATCATATTTAAGGCGGCATTTATAT
>DJXM01000089.1 GCA_002449755.1 Caryophanales bacterium UBA7004 | reverse complement strand
AGCATAACAACTGTAAAACTCGGGTCATGATAAAAAGCTTTTCTTTCGTATGTCATAATTTATCGCCTCGGTTTGATTATAAGACTAGAAAACATTTTATTCAACTTAAATTTATTTGTAATTACTTAAGTAATTATGTTATAATTAATGAGAATTTTTTAATATTAAGGAGGATTTTTTATGGAAAATCTATCAGAACAAGAAATTGTAAGACGTGGAAAGCTAGAAAAATATAAAGAATTAGGCATAGATCCATTCGGACAAAAGTATGATGTAACTCATCATAGTACTGAAATAAAGGAAGCCTATAAGGGTAAGTCTCATGAAGAATTAGAGGCTTTAAATATTAATGTTAAAGTAGCAGGAAGAATTATGTTCATTCGTAAAATGGGTAAGGCATCATTCTTCTCTATTCAAGATAAAATGGGTAAAATTCAAATCTATATCAGAAAGGATGATGTAGGTGAGGATATGTATAACCTATTCAAACTAGCAGATATCGGTGATATCGTTGGTATTGAAGGAACAGTTATGGTTACTCAAACTGGTGAAATCACAGTTAGATGTAAGGAATACACTCATTTAGTAAAAGCACTAAGACCTTTACCTGAAAAGTTCCATGGCCTACAGGATGTTGAGGAAAGATACAGAAGACGTTATCTTGATTTAATTATGAATGAGGACGCAAAAAGAGTTGCAATTCAACGTCCAAAAATTATTCGTGCAATGCAGGAATATTTCGACAATGAAGGATTCATCGAGGTTGAAACTCCAGTATTACAAAATATCCAAGGTGGTGCAACCGCAAGACCATTCATCACACATCATAATGCATTAGATGCTAACTTCTATTTAAGAATCGCAACTGAATTACATTTAAAGAGATTATTAGTTGGTGGATTAGAGAGAGTTTATGAAATTGGTAGAATCTTTAGAAATGAAGGTATGGATAAGACTCATAACCCTGAATTTACAACAGTTGAATTATATCAAGCATATGGTGATTTAAGCTCAATGATGGAATTAAATGAGGGTGTAATTAGATATGCTGCTAAAAAGGTTATTGGAAAGACAATTTTCAAAAACCCATTCACTACTATCGAAAACCCTGAAGAAATGACAGTTGAAAATGGTGGATTAATTGATATTTCAAAGCCATTTAGACGTGTTACAATGTGTGAATTAATTAAGGAAGCTACAGGAGTAGATTTCAAAAATAATAATTACACATTAGAGGAAGCTATTGCTATCGCAAAGGAGCATAAGGTACCTGTTGAACCACATTTCACTGTAGGTCATATCATTAATGCTTTCTTTGAGGAATATTGCGAGCATACATTAATTCAACCTACATTCCTAATGGGACATCCTATCGAAATATCTCCATTAACTAAAAAGGATCCTAATGACCCAAGATTTGTTCAAAGATTCGAATTATTTATTGGTGGTAAGGAATTCTCTAATGCCTATACTGAATTAAATGACCCAATTGATCAAAGAGAAAGATTTGAAGAGCAAATGAAGGAAAAGGCAAAGGGTAATGATGAGGCTAATGAAATGGATGTTGATTTCTGTGAATCATTAGAATATGGTATGCCTCCTGCTGGTGGTATTGGTATTGGTGTAGATAGATTAATTATCTTCTTAACTGAATCTACTACTATTAGAGATGTAATTCTATTCCCTCAAATGAAGACTAGATAATATGGAAGATATAGATATTTTTAAGGATTATGAAGCATTTATTAAGGAAAACAACACCTTAATATCTTCATTAATCAAAAATAATTCAAAAGCAATTTCAAGATTTGTTCCTGTAATAAAGGTTGTTGAATATTTATATAATCAGCATCATTTTAAAAAACTTACTGATGAGGAAATGACATTTTTCTCTACAGGCTTTGATTATATATTTGACCAATTTCATTTCATTAATACAATCCTTGAATCAAAATTTAAGGGCAACATTAATGAAATGGAAAAATTTGGTACAACAATTAATCTTCTTCTTTACATTAATGAATTCCAAGGTGAAGCATTAAATTCTAATGAACCAGAAGTAAAAAAAGGAATAAAGCTTTTAGATGAATTAAGTGAAAAGGTAAATAATTGCCTAGATAATAATCAAAATGCTAATGAGGAATATTTTCAAATATTAAATGATATTTTATCAAATGTATTTGAAGCTAACGATATCGAGCTTCATACAATAGATGAAATATTTTATGAAATAGCATTAGAATATAATCTAGAAACTGAGGTTATTGATAATACATTTATTGATTCATTTAATAAAGAAATAAATAAGCATAGATAATCAAAAAAGCCACAAATTCAAAATCGAATTTGTGGCTTTTCATTTTTATCTATCTTCGCTTGTTATAGCCTTAATAATTCCCTCATAAATCTTTTTCCTAAACACAATTAGCATAATTATAGCAGGGATAGTAACAACGACCATAAAAGCCATAATTAATGGGACATCTACTTCTCCCATTCTAAATGATTGGATAGTTGTACCTATTAGCTTATAATTTCCTTCATTGCTTACTAATGTTGGCCAAATATAAATATTCCAGCATTCAACAAGCTTTAAGGCAATTAAAGCAATTATAGTTGGTTTAAACATTGGAATTAATATTTTTCTTAAATAATTAAAATCACTTAAACCATCCATTTTAGATGCATAATAAATGTTAGTACTTACAGAATTGAAGCATCCATATAATATGTATACAAATAATATATTTAATACTGAAGGGAATACTAATCCAATGAATGTTGATGTTAATCCTAAATCAACAATAGTTGAATAATTACCTATAATTAATGCTTCACTTGGTAATATAGCTAAAATTGAAAATAATGATAATACTATTTTTTTGCCTTTAAATTCTAATCTAGCAAAGGCAAAAGCAGATAATATCGCTACAACAATAGCAAAAGCTGTAGTTAATATAGAAAATATTAATGAATTAATAATAGGTCTTAATACTGAATAATCCTTAAATATGTAAAAATAATTTTTTATACCCTCAAAGAAATTATCAGTAACAAATAACGGCTCATTTGCATTATTAAATCCTTCTACTGTTGTTATAGATACATTAATCATCCAATAGAAAGGAAATATTACAATTGCTGTACAAACTAATAAGAATAGATAAGTAAATATTAAAGCTATTACTTTTCTAAAGGTTTTAGTTTGCTTTAAATCAATCTCATACCTCATAGCTACCTCCTACTTCTTTTCGCTTTTTTTAATAAAAGCCAAAAGAATCATGAATATTAATATAAATATAACTGAAATAATTAATGCAACTACAGAGGCAACACCAGTATTACTTTTAATTCCGGAATACATAAAGCCATTTAAAGTCATTAAATTGGCTTCTGTTAGGTTTTCTCCTCCAAAAATACCTAATGCATTATCAAAGTCCTTTAAGACTGTTATAGCGCCAGAAAATGCCAAAAATAGAATCATTGGAGAAATCATTGGTAATGTAACCCTATTAAATTGCTTAACTGGTGAGCATCCATCGATTACTGCAGATAAATAATATTCCTTCTTTATAGAATTTAATGCACTAATTAATATGATAATTTCAAAAGGTAATAATCTCCAAATAATATATACAATATAAATACTTAATTTATAAATATATGGACCAGTTAATAAATTCATTGATTCAACACCAAATAGGCTCAATACCCAATTGAATAAGCTAACACCCACATCATTATTGATACAAATAATCATTGTTACATAACCTAATATTAAAGCATTTGTAACAAAAGGAATAAAGAATATAGTTCTAAACACCTTTTTACATATTTTAATATTATTTAGAGCTATTGCTATACTAAATGCTACTAATAATGATACAGGAATAGATATAGCTATTGCTATTAATGATGTACCTAATGCTTGCATAAAATCTGAATTTTTAAATAATTCTACGAAATTAGAAAAGCCAATGCTATTAAATGAATTAGATTCAATGCTATAGCCTTCCATAAATGAGAAGCATATTATTTTAATAAATGGTATAAGTGTAAAAAATATTAACAACAAAATTGCAGGTAATAAATATAACCATGCCTTAGCTTGATTTGCTTTATTCATTTTTACACCTCCTCTAAAATCTTTTTACATGCTAAATGACCCATTAGCTTATAAGCATATTTAGATGGATGTAGGTGATCCCCTGAATCACAGCCATCCTTAAATTTCCAAACACCCTCAATATTTTGCCCTATTTCTTCTTCAAAATCAATACAATTATAATTGTTTCTTATTATATAATTAAATTCATTTTTTAATTCTTCTCTAAATGGAGCGTATGTTCTCCAATTAAAGATTGGAAGTAAGGTACCAACATAGGATTTTAAATTCAATTCATTAGCTATATTAATATAATAATTAATTCCCTCTATAAGCTCATTTGCTTTAGGTAAATCACTCATTGGTCTAAAGATATTAACATCCTCTCCTACAGGATGGATTATATCATTTATTCCATGCTGGATTATAATAGCATAGGCTCCTGATACTGATGATATTTCATGGCGAAATCTATTAGATCCTTTAAGTCCATATGATTGATATGTAATACATTCATATTGTCTTAATATTCTAGTACCTGATACAGCCTTTCTAATAACAGAAATATTTTTAATATTATTCTCTTTAAATGCTAACATCATCTCATCAGGCCAATTTTGAGATGTGATTGAATCACCATAGCAAATAATTGCTTTATTAGAATCATCTGTATAAATATCAATATTAGATAAGAAATAAACCCAAGATGTTGATTTCGATGTATTTATATCTAATTTATTATTTTCTATTTGATTACCGTAAGCAAAATAGCCTTTTGATAATGGACCTACAATATCGACACCACCAGTTAAATTAACAAAATCCTTAATGTAAAAAGATACAATTAAAAATTCATCAGATTCTAAATCAATTTCTAATTCATCAGATATTAGATAGGAATTAGGCTCTAATATAGCTTCTTTTTTACCATTAAATGTTAAATATTTAACGTCATCTTGCTGAATATCAGATAATGAATTACCCTTTGATACAGCTACTAAATCAATTTTTGATTTTTCAGCTACACAATAATTATCTAATGTTATTCTAATTTTGTTTCCTTTAAATGGCACCAATACCGGATATCTTAATGTCAAATCCTTAGCATATCTTTGTGGCATTGGTACAACCTTTGATTGGGCATTACCCCACATTGTAACCCACTTCATATTTAATTCTCCTTGAACCGGTATTTATATTATATATTTTATTCAAAAAAATATTTTTTTCAAGCCTAATTTAAAATCCTTCCGTAAGGAAGGACTTTAATTTATTTTACTTTAATTGGATTAACACTACCATCTGGATTAGGATGCTCATCTAAATATTTTCTAATAATTTCAGGCTTTCCAGATTTAGCACCTGGCTTACATTGAGATAGGTTTTCTGCCTTACCCTCAACGATAGCCTCTGCAAAACCAGCACAACCAGGGAAACCACAAGCACCACAATTAGCATTTGGAAGAATTGCTGTAATATCTTCTATTCTTGTATCAACTTCTACATAGAATACCTTTGCAGCAATAGCAAGACCAAATCCAAATAATAAACCTAATACAGCAAGTATTAATACAGCCCATAAAATAGTTACTGCACTAACTAATATCATCTTTTTCTTCCTCCTCGTTTAATTCTTCTCTCAACTTTTCTACATCAAACTTTTGTTTAATAGAACAATCAGAAACCTGACATGCTCCACAATTTTCTTCACTAATTTTAATATGCTCACAGCCCTTAGGAACTGGAGTTTTTCTATTCTTAATAAATGTTACAAAGAATAATATTATTAAAAATACAATAATTGAAATAGAAATTATAAGAGCAGCAGTTTTAGATATTAAAAACATATTTTAAATCATACCTGAGAATCCTAAGAATGCCATAGCCATTAAAGCTGCAGTAATTAAAGCAATTGGGATTCCCTTAAATGCTTTAGGTGCATTAGATGCATCTAAACGATATCTAATAGTTGAGAAAATAACAATTACTAAGCAGAATCCAAGACCAGTACCAATAGCATTAGCCATTGAATCTGCAAAAGATGCTCCATTATTACCCTCTGCTACACCAAGTACAGCACAGTTAGTTGTAATAAGAGGAAGATACACACCTAGTGCCTTATATAATGATGGAGAAAACTTCTTAATAATCATTTCTAATAATTGAACTAATGATGCAATTACTAAAATATAAGTGATTGTACTCATAAATTCAATATCAGCAGCTACTAATAATTGGTAAATAGGCCAACATACAATAGCAGCTAAAATGATAACTACTGTTACAGCAACACCCATACCAAGTGCCGCATTAGTTTTCTTAGAAACGCCTAAGAAAGGACAAATACCATAAAATCTTGCTAAAGTAACGTTATTAATTAGCATTGCATTTGTTACAGCAAGTAAGAATGTAACTATTACACTTAACCAAGTCATATTATGCTACCTCCTTAACTTCTTCTTTTTCTACATTAGGCTCTTCCTTTGCTGATTCAGCAGTAGATTCTTTCTTTTCCTCTACTAAAGTATTTACAGCTGACTCTTTAGACTTTTCTGAAGCCGCTTTAGCTTCTTCAGCCTTTAAAGCCTCTTCCTTAGCCTTCTTTTCAGCAAGCTCCTTAGCCTTTTTAGCTTTTAATTCTTCAATTCTTGCTCTTTCTAAAGCAATCTTCTTTGCTTCTTTTCTATTCTTTCTCCAAGCTAAGAAAGCTAATACAAATGCTAATGTTAAGAAACCACCAGCAGATTGAACAAAAATAGGAATAGCATAAGCTTCAGGAATAATATGGAATATATATTGTGCACCAATTGGGAAATATACACCAAATGATAAAGCACCAGTACCAACGACTTCTCTAATTAATGCTATAACACAAATTGCTAATGTAAATCCGATACCAGAGCCTAAGCCATCAAAGAATGAGGCTACAGGTCCATTCTTAGAGGCAAATGCCTCTGCTCTACCTAGGATTATACAGTTAACAACTATTAGCGAAATAAATACACCAAGTGATGAATACAAATCAGGTATAAATGCTTCGGTTAGCATTTTTAAAATTGTAACGAATGTTGCAATAATTAAAATGTAGCAAGGAATTTTAACCTGAGATGGAATTACCTTACGTAATAATGAAATAATTGTATTAGAACCAATTAATGTCAAAATAACTAATAAACCCATACCAATAGCTGCTTCTACTGATTTAGTAGTAGCTAAGGTAGGACACATACCTAAAAGTGAAACAAATGTAGGATTTTCTGTAATTATACCGGCAAGAAGCACAGCTTTATTTTTAGAAACTTTTTTTGTCTTTTCCATATTAAGCAGCCTCCTTATCAGTTAATGCAATATTTATTAAAGATTTTACAGTTGTAGCACCATATGTAGCACCACATTTAACATCAACGTTAGCTAATTCGTCTTTAGTTTTTTCACTACCTAATGCAACATCAGATGTGAAACCACCCTCATGCTTTTCAGAACCCTTATTATTAAATGTTTCCTTAACCCATGTAGCAACTGTAGATGCAAATGATTGACCATTTTCTAGGAACTCAACCTGATGAACAATATTGTCATCTGAAATAGCAACCATTAATTGAATAGTACCATATTGATTAGTACCCTTTAAAGTATATATATAGCCTAAAACCTTATCAGCTGAATCCTTAGCTAAAACTACCTTTAAAATTTCAGCACTCTTTCCTGAATCACCATTATTTACATCATATTTAACTTCAGATTTAGCTGAATCGTAGTTTGAGTAAATAGCTTGAATAGTTTCAGTTTGCTTAACCTCAGCATTCTTATCAATAATAGGCTTAGTTAATAAATTTAATGCAGCTAATATTAATGCACAAATTAAAGCTATAGAGCATAATACAGCGGAGATTTTTACGTAATTCTTCATTAGAACCAACCTCCCATCACAGAAGCTGATGCAATACAGCATACAATAACCATACCAATACCTAATACTAAGCATTGCTTCCATGTATATGTATTAGGCTTGCCACGCATAAAGTAATCTAAAGCAGGAGCAAATGTATTAGCAATTAAAATTGAGAATGCTGCACCTTCAGGATAAGCACCAACAACTCTAATTAAAGCTGTCATTGAGCCTGCAATAGCACCAAATGCTACACGACCAAATTTTGTTGTTGGTGATGTTACAGGGTCTGTAATCATAAATACAGCTGCGAAAATCACACCACCAGATAACAATTGATATGCCCACATCTTAGCAACGTTACCTTCATATTTTCCAGAATAGCTAACGCATGCAATAAGCATAACAACTGCAAAGCTTAAGAAATAGCTTAATGCTGATCTTAAATCTGCAGATCTTCTAATAAATAAATATAAACCACCAACTAGGATTAATATTTTACAGCCTTCACCTAATGTACCACCGATACCATCACCTAAGAATAAATTACCTAAATCAAATACCATGGCATTTAAATTACCCTTAACAGATGCTAAAGGTGTTGCACCTGCAACAATTGTAGATACATTAGCTTCATTTATTTTTGCACCGAAGCAAATAGTTGCGAAAATTCTTCCGGCAGCAGCTGGATTAAATATATTTTGACCTAATCCACCAAATACCATCTTACCAACAACTATGCCAAATAGGGCACCTAAAATAACTACATAAGGAGAACAATTAGCTGGCATAATTAATGCATAAATAAGTGCACTAATAATTGGAGCTAAGAAATTATTAATTGTATAATTTGCTTTTACTTTTGCAAATCCTTCCTTAGTAAATAATTCTTTAAATTTCATATCCTTTGGCCACTTGATGAACATAGTACATAATAATTCACCAATTAACATAGTAGCTAAAGATAATAATATTACATATATTCCGCCCCAGCCGTTATAACTCATAGCGAATATTGTAATTGGCATAAGTGCGACAATTACATCACCCATCATTCTAGCGACTGATACATTCTTACGAATATAAGGCGAAGTTTGTGGAACTAATTTCATCCTTATACCTCCTAAAGTGCGAGCTTCTTGCCCTTACGGCAATACTCAGTTAAATGAATTTTAGAAGTACATGTATAAGAACACATACCACATAAGATACAAGATTTAATATTAAGCTTGTTCTTTAATGCATCCTTATCATTATTCTTTACAGCTTGCATAATTTGAACTGGCTGTAATCCTGCAGGACAAGAATATACACAAGAACCACATCTTACACAAGGCTCTTCAGTATACTTCTTCTCATTCATAATGATACAAGATGTACATGTTTTAGTGATAACAGCATCATCTCTTACAAGGTTAGCACCCATCATAGGGCCACCTAAAATAAGTACCTTGTTTTCAGATTCATCATTATATCCACCACATTGATCAATGATTTCCTTTAATGATGTACCAACTCTTAAACGGAAGTTTGTTGGAATTTTAATTCCATCACCAGTACATGTAAAGTTTCTCTTCATTACTGGCTCATTCCATTTAATTGCTCTCCATAAACCAGCAATTGTAGAAACGTTAAATACCATAATACCAAGTTTTGCTGGTAATACACCAGCTGGCACTTTAATGCCAAGACCTGTTTTAATCATTTCAATTTCCCAGCCCTGTGGATAGTAATTACCAACACGCTTTACAGTTACAGGAGCTCCTGGGAATCTTGTTAATTCGGCAGTTAATGTATCATATAAATCCTGATATTTCTTTTTAATACAAATAACAATTCTTTTAGCATTAAATGCTTGCTTTGCATATAAGCATCCTTGAATAATTCTTCTTGGGTGCTCCATAATCATTCTATGGTCTGCAGATAGGTAAGGCTCACATTCAACACCATTAATACAAATAGTATCAATAGGATCTGTTGTTTGGAATTTAATATATGTTGGGAATGATGAACCACCTAATCCTACTAAAGAGCACTTCTTAGTTATTTCAACAAAATCCTCTCTAGTCAATTTAGCTATTTCTTCATCAGTTCTTTCCTTAATAGTATCTGCAAAAGTATTTTTCTTATCATTTTTAATTTGAATAAATTCAGTTAATTTACCACTTCTATGGAACTTCTTTATAGTACCAACTACCTCTCCACTAACTGTACTATGGATTGGCTGGTCAAAGAAAGGACCATGTCTTAAACCTATAACCTGGCCCATATTTACATGATCACCAGGCTTAACAAAAGATTCTCCTGTAGCACATCTTTGATTAGTAATTCCAAGATATACATATTCAGGATCTACATATCTTACTGATGGTAAGCTATTTGTAAGTCTTTTGTCTTTATATATTTCTCTAGTCTTTGCTATCACCTTATCTACCTCCTAAAATAATTTTAGCAGCTTGGAGCTTTGATATTCTTTCATCCATCGATTTTTTTAATATTCTTTTATAAGCTTCCTCTTCAATTATACCATATTCATTCATAAGGTATAATTTAGCCTTTTTAACAAGCCTTTCTTCATTTATTTTTTCTTTATATGATTCTAATGTATTATTTATATTATCAAATATTTTTCTATCTCTTTCCATTAACAAAATTAAATCAGGAATAGATGATAATCTTTCAAAATTAATCATATAAAATCTAGGAGATGACATCGCATTATAAACTGCCCCCTCCTCAAGATTAGGAGTAACATAAATAATACTACATTTATTAGCATTTATTAGCATATCTATCAATTGATAATATCCATTTAGGTATGTATTTTGAATCAAAATAAAATCAGTCGGATGCTTACAAATATAATTAAATACCTCTTCAGGCTTTACACTTAGTGGTTCAGTTTTAAAATCTACCTTACCAAGTAAAGCCTCTGAAGTACGTATAAATTTAATATCATTCGATAAAATATAAATTTTAATCATAAGATTACACCCCTTTGTGTAGTCTAAATACTAATATGAATTATAAATATGGGTGGTTCTTCATTAATTCCTTAACTTCGTTTTGAACCTTTAATAATTCTTCTTCATTATCAGCATTTCTTAATGCTCTATCAATCCAGTTAGCAACCTTTCTCATATCTTCTTCATTGAAGCCTCTAGTTGTAACTGCAGCTGTACCAAGTCTTAAGCCTGATGTAATTGTAGGCTTTTGAGTATCATTTGGAATAGCATTCTTATTTGTAGTAATATTTACAGAATGAAGAATTCTTTCTGCCTTTTTACCAGTAACACCAACTGAACCATAAATATCAACTAAGATTAAATGATTGTCAGTACCACCAGAAACTAGCTTATAGCCTAGCTTAGTCATTTCATCAGCTAGTGCCTTACAATTCTTAATAATTTGAGCAGCATAATCCTTAAATTCAGGTTGTAAAGCTTCCTTAAAAGCAACAGCCTTACCAGCAATAACATGCTCAAGTGGTCCACCCTGACATCCAGGGAATACAGATGAATTAATCTTCTTAGCTAATGCTTCATCATTAGTTAAAATCATACCACCACGAGGGCCTCTTAAAGTCTTATGTGTAGTTGTTGTTACAATATCAGCATACTCAATTGGATTTGGATGTAAGCCTGCAGCTACTAAACCAGCGATATGAGCCATATCTACCATAAAGTAGCACTTACGTCCAGCCTTTTCTGTTACCTTGTCAGCAACTTCCTTAAATCTCTTAAAATCAATAATTCTAGGATAAGCAGATGCACCAGCAACAATTACATTTGGTAATTCGTTTAATGCAATCTCTTCAACCTTATCATAATCAATAAAACCGTCATCAGTTAATCCATAATTTACAGCCTGATAAATCTTACCAGAGAAGTTAACTGAATAACCATGTGTTAAATGTCCACCAGCATCTAGTGACATACCAAGTATTTTATCACCAGGTAATAAAATAGCATTGTAAGCAGCTAAATTAGCAGATGCTCCTGAGTGAGGCTGTACGTTAGCAAATTTTGCATTGAATAATTGGCAAGCACGATCAATTGCCATTGCTTCAATAACATCAACGTTCTCGCATCCACCATAATATCTCTTACCGCAGTAGCCTTCAGCGTATTTGTTAGTTAAAATAGAGCCTTGAGCCTCTAATACTGCCTTTGAGACAAAGTTTTCTGAAGCTATCAACTCGATATGAGTTCTTTGCCTTTCTAACTCATTTTCGATTGCGTCATACAAATCTTTGTCAAAATCTTTTAAATTTTTTGTGTTCATAATTTCCCCATCCTTAAAAATATTAAAATATT
The DNA here is from genome assembly GCA_002449755.1 of Caryophanales bacterium UBA7004. Classification (GTDB taxonomy): domain Bacteria; phylum Bacillota_I; class Bacilli_A; order Acholeplasmatales; family Anaeroplasmataceae; genus Anaeroplasma. The sequence continues at coordinate 2,741 of DJXM01000089.1, read as the reverse complement.
TTATAATATTATATCATAATAAATATATCAAATAATAGACTTTTAAAAAGAAAAAAATCAAATATTATTCATTTTTATACTATTTTTTTGAAACAAATTTATTAATGCATAAAGCAATACCGAATAATCAACCTTAAAATATATAATATTTTAATTTTTTGGGCAAAATAAAAAGTTGTAAAAGTATAACTCTTACAACTTAATATCAATTAATTATTCTTCAACGAACATAATAATTGCCATAGGTGCAGCATCGCCACGACGGAAACCAGTCTTGATAACTCTTGTATAACCACCATTACGATTAGCATACTTAGGGGCAATCTCAGAGAATAACTTTTGAAGTGCGAACTTGCCTTCCTCATCCTTCTCAAAACGAATGAATGAAGCTGCTTGACGGCGAGCATGAAGTGTGTTTGCCTTACCTAAAGTAACCATCTTATCAGCTAATCTCTTTAATTCTTTAGCCTTTGTTAAAGTAGTTTCGATCTGACCGTTAAGAATTAAATCAGTAACTAAGTCACGAAGTAATGCTTTTCTTTGATCTGAACTACGACGTAATCTACTATAAGCCATAATAATTTCTCCTTTTTAGATTAGTTTTTCTTAAAGCCTAATCCCATTTCTTCAAGCTTTTCTTTAATTTCCTTTAAAGACTTTCTACCAAGGTTTCTAACCTTAATCATGTCTTCTTCAGACTTTTCAGAAAGTTGTTGAACTGTATTAATGCCTGCTCTCTTTAAACAGTTGTATGAACGAACTGTTAAATCTAATTCATCAATAGACATTTCAAGCTTGCGGCTTTGACTATCGTCATCAGCCTCAATCATGAAGTCTGTTTCAGAAGCCTTTTCACTTAATTCTACAACTACCATTAAGTGTTCAATCATCATCTTAGAAGCGATTGCTAAAGCTTCCTTTGCTGTAATTGAGCCATTTGTTGTTACTTCGATATTTAATTTATCAAAGTTAGCTACATTTACATTCTCTACACGAGTCTTTTCTACGTTAAAAGCTACATTAACAATTGGAGTATAGATAGAGTCGATAGCGATAACACCAACACTCTTGCTGAACTCCTTATTCATTACTGAGCTTACAAAACCAACACCACGTCTAACTGTTAAAACCATATGTAGGTTTCCACCAGCTGAGACAGTAGCAATATGCTGCTCTGGATTAATAATCTTAATATCATTATTGTGAATGATATCAGCAGCTGTAACTTCGCCTTCACCCTTTTGAATTTCAACTTGAGCTTCATAATTAGGATCTTCTGAATCAACAGATAATACTACCTTCTTTAAGTTAAGAATAATAGTGATTACATCCTCAATTACTCCATCAACATTTTGGAATTCATGCTCTGCACCATCAATTTTTACATTAACGAATGCTGCTCCTGGTAATGAAGAGATAAGAGTTCTTCTTAATGCATTACCTAAAGTAATACCGAATCCTCTTTCAAGTGGGGAAATTACGAATTTACCGTATGATCCCTGATCTGCAACCTCTTCAACGCTAGTTCTTGGTTTTTCAAATTTTAAATCTTTCATCAATGGCCTCCTGTTTTTTTTATATGAATTGTTTAATAAAAATCTTATTTAATTTCTAATTCCAGCCAATCCTTAAGGTATTAACCTCTAGGTCTCTTTGGTGGACGACAACCATTATGTGGAACAGGTGTAACATCTGTGATAGCTGTGATTTCTAAGCCAGCTACAGTTAATGAACGAATAGCAGCTTCACGACCCTGACCAGGACCCTTTACTGAAACCTCAACCTTAGCTACACCTTGGTCAACTGCAGATTTTGCAGCAGCCTCAGCAGCCATTTGTGCAGCAAAAGGAGTTGACTTACGACTACCCTTAAATCCTAATGCACCAGCACTACTCCAAGAGATAACATTTCCCTGTGGATCAGTGATTGTAACAATTGTATTATTAAATGTCGAATGAATATGAGCAACACCAAGTGGTGAATTTCTCTTTACACGACGCTTTGTAACCTTACGTGCCATAATCCTATTTTCCTCCTATTACTTCTTGTGGTTAGCGATTGTACGCTTTGGTCCCTTACGAGTACGAGCATTTGTCTTTGTTCTTTGTCCTCTAACAGGAAGACCCTTTCTATGACGCATTCCTCTATAGCAACCGATTTCCATTAATCTCTTAATGTTTAAAGCTACTTCTCTACGAAGATCACCTTCAACCTTAACCTTAGCTACTTCAGAACGAATAGCACTTAATTGTGCTTCTGTTAAATCCTTTGTACGAATATCTTCAGATACATTCGCAGCCTTTAAAATATTTTTTGCTGTAGTTTCACCAATACCATAAATGTATTGTAATGAAATTACAATTCTTTTTTCATTTGGAATATCTACTCCTGCAATACGTGCCATAATCTTTATATCTCCTAATTAAAATTTTAGCCTTGTCTCTGCTTGTGCTTTGGGTTTTCGCAAATTACCATTACACGGCCTTTACGCTTAATAACCTTGCACTTGTCGCAAATTGGCTTTACAGATGGTCTTACTTTCATCTTAAATTCCTCCAATTTTATTTGTGTCTATAAGTAATTCTTCCACGTGTTAAATCATAGGTAGATAACTCAATAGTTACCTTATCACCTGGTAAAATGCGTATGTTATTCATGCGGATTTTACCAGAAACGTGGGCATTAACCTTGTGACCATTATCTAGTGTAACAATAAATTGTGTATTAGGTAGAACTTCTTC
>DJXM01000011.1 GCA_002449755.1 Caryophanales bacterium UBA7004 | reverse complement strand
ATTTTCTTTTCAACATCATCCCAAACAATATTTATATGACGTTTCATATTATTATTAAATCTTTCTTTTAAAATATTAATCATTAAAATCACCTATCTTTTCTATATCTTTAATATTTTCATTATACGATACTAGATATAATCTCGGCAATATCTTCATTAATAATTAGTGATTTATGTGTTTTTCTAAACTAGCAATTATTGTTTTGGCTCACCGTATTCGCGAACCATTGCTTCTATGGTTATTACCCATTGCTTTCCAAATTTAGTAATGTCTCTTCCACACTTAAATTTTCCATTTCTTATGGCGTGACGTAATGTAGAATCAATCCTTAAATCAAGTAATATTAAATTAATTATATAAAGAGTACAATTTTATTGGTTCACTATATTGCTAGGCCTAAGAAATTAAACTAATTGACTATACCATTCGGGATTTATGGAAAAAATCAATATAGTTACAACTGTAAATAAATCTATTATTGCATGGGCTATCATAATTGGTAATGGATTCTTCTTTTTAGCATAAATATATGCAAGCAATAATGTTAAAGGTAAAAACGAAAAAAATCTATATCCAATAAATTTTATATCTAATAGCAAAGGAATAAAAGAATGCTGTAACGCAAAGAAAAAACCAGGAATTATTATTTTTAAGTATTTATTATTTATCTGATTAACACCACAACCTAAATATAATCCATCTTCTGCAAGTGCTGTAGTAATAGGTAATAATGGAATATTTATTATAGCAATCCATAAAGGGATTGGTGATACCATATCAGGTGCTAAATATGGAAACTTCTGATAAAAAATTAATCCTGATAAATACATTCCGCCCATTCCAAGTATTATAACTATTATTGATACTATAATTACGTCTTTTATTTTAGTTTCACCTTTTTTATAATTCATTAATTCTAAATATGAAGAATGTTTAATTCGTGTCAAAATAACTAATAATATAATTAAAAATATGTTAACTATTGTTACAATAATACTCCATAAATATGTTAAATTAGATAAATCTTTATTTGATATTCCCATTATAGATAAAAAAATAGAAATAAATAATAAACATCTAATTGGTAATAATAATGCTAATTTAGATTTCATAATTAATATCTCCTAATAATATCTAACATACAATTATCATCAGGCAATTCTATGCTTTGATCTAATGCGTAGCCCTGACAAACGCCAAACATACTTCTAAAGAATGCATTTGATAATACTAAAGGATTACCTTCTTTAATTGTTTTGTTTTCTTGTCCTTTAATAATAATAGGAACAAAAGATTCTATTATATTTACTTTTAATGCTAATTCTCTAACATTATCTGGTGTACCTATCTTTTGTGCTTCAGGCATTAAAACAAACATTCTAGCGACATTAATATCATTTTTTATTGCATTAAATATATCATTTATAAACGATTTAAAATAATCTAATGGTGAGACCATTTCTTTTTGAATAGGCTTATTAGTTCCTTCTACTCCTAATTTTACTAATTCATAATATAATTCTTCTTTAGATTTATAATAATGAAATAATAAACCAACACTAATATTCAATTCATCTGCAATATCAGTTATTTTAGTGTTTTTATAGCCTCTTTTAACAAATAATTCTAATCCTTTGTATAAAATATCTATTCTTCTTTGTTCCTTTTGTTCTTTGCGAGTCATATCAAATCCTCATTTCGTTGAATATTTATTCAATGAAATTATATAATAAATATAGTATTTATGCAATGACTCAATAGACGTAAAAAAAAGACCTATTGCTAGGTCTATAGAAAAAAATAAAACGATTGAATTATCAACCGCTTTGATTTCGAAATGGCAGGACCAGCTAGATTCGAACTAGCGCATGAGGGAGTCAAAGTCCCTTGCCTTACCGCTTGGCTATGATCCTAAATATTAAGGACGTTTTTGTGAGTCCTTAATCATTGTACTAGATATTAAATAAATTTGCAAGTTAAATTTTAATCATCTGGATTATTATTTTTATAGTCGTTGACTATTTCATCAATATCGTCCAAAAACAATGGTAATTTATCCCAAGAGCCTAGTGAAGCACCTGAAGCTTTGGCATGTCCACCACCGCCCCACTTCTCAGCAAGCTTATTTATAACTGGTCCTCTACTTCTTAATCTAATTCTAATATCATCTGGATATTCAATAAATAATGCCCATACAGGACAGCCTTTTACAGTTGATATTGCTGTAACCTGATTTGCAGCTTCTTCATTAGTAACACCAAATTCATCTATTATTTCTCTTGGCATCTTTAAATATGCAAACCCAGCTTTAGTAGTTTCAAAATGAGTTAAGCAATATCCTCTTAGCTTTAATGATTCTAATGTTTCAACAGATAATTTATTATCTATATATCCTAAATCTACACCATAATCTAATAATAAGCCAGCTGCGTTAAATGTTTCTCTTTTTACGCTATCAAACTTAAATCTACCAGTATCTGTAATAATTCCAACATATAATGCTTCAGCAGCTTTAGCTGTCATTTTTAATTCATCCTTAAATTTAATAAAGAATTCAGTAATTATTTGAGCACATGCTGGTGAATTTTCATCTACATATTCATAATCACAGAATGAATCAACATTAATATGATGATCAATTTTAATTGTATATTCGCAATTTTTATATCTTTGATCAGATACTCTATCTCCATTTGCAATATCTACACAAATACCTAAAGCATCCTTAAAATCTTCATCATTTGCCATTTTAGGAGAGCCAATAAATGATACATAATCACTTGCCTCACCAGTAACAATAACTTCTTTTTCTGGATAGGTTTCCTTTATAATTCTAGCTAAACCATATTGACTACCAATACAATCTCCATCAGGTCTAACATGGCCAAATATTAATATTTTATTATATTCCTTAATCTTATTTAATATAAATTCCATATAGCACTCCTTTAATTACTTGGCCAAGTTCTTCTTGGCTTTTCAACTACATTTTCGTCAGTAGATTTATAAAAATCCTTTGAGCCCTTACTACCCTTAGCTACCTTACCATCTACTAAATATATTTTTTCATTGAACCATGCTGTATCCTTTAATCTAGTTAAATTATTAGTTGCCTTTAATCCAACGCTTGTACCATCAGTTGAAACAATAACATTTCCATTCATTGATTCAAAGCTACCACTTTCTTGATTAAATAATGATGTAATATAAACTCTTGATGTATATTTAGCAATTCTATTTATAAAATCCTGAGTTGGGAATATAGTATCATTGCTTAATGTATATTCTGTTGAACCAGCGCAGCAGCATGCAACACTAATTCTAGGCTGTATTATGCTTAATAAGCAATCGTTTGAAGATGTCTTAGAGCCATGATGTCCTGCCTTAAATAATTCAACCTTAGGCAATGTTTTCTTTGGAGTTGAGCCATCATAATAATTTGCTAAAGACTCTTCTCCTTCCTTTTCTAAATCTCCAGTCATAATAAAATGTTTATCTAAATAATTAAACATAGTACATACTGAATAATTATTTTCATCACTGCTTTTTTCAAAATAATATTTATTATATAAAATATCCATTGAAATATTATCACCTAAGCTAATATAAGAAGTATCAAGTGGATTTCTACTAGAATCAAAATACCAATCTACCTTATGATGTGTCGCACCATTAGATACAGCATAGCTTACAGCTTGCAAATAATCTGTTTTATATAATTCAGATGTAACATCTGATAATGCAAAATCAATTAATGTTCCAATCTTATATTGATATAAAATACCTGTTCTATTTCCACTATTAGATGTACCAACAAAGCCGGCAATATGATCCTGATGAGCATGTGTTGCTATAACATATTCTAATTTACCATCAGTGCAATACTTATCTACATAATTCTTAATTGTAGTTGCACTACCCTTTCTAGAGCCAGCATCAATTAAAATATCATTATCTCCTGCCTTAATATATACTGAATCTCCAGCATATTCATTACCTAATTCTAAGAAATGAATTTGGAAATTATCATAAACAATATTTTCGTTTATACCATCTTCATTATATACAATATTTGTATTTTCTGGTTTAGTATTATTTGTATCACTCTTATTTAACCATTTATCGAAATAACCATTCTTATATAAGATAAAACCACCAACAGCTAATCCAATAATTAATAATACTAAAATTAATACTAATATAGGATATTTTTTTACTGTTTTCTTAGCTACCTTATATGCTTGTTTTTTCTGTCTTTTTGTTGCCATAATTAATCAATCCCTTACACATTTTAATTTTATCATAAAATTAAAAAGCTGCATATGCAGCTTTAAATTATTTTGTAGAATATTTAGATGCAATTTTCATAAAGTCGATACCGCTAATAAAATCCTCTATAGCATCTACTGCTAAATCAGATGATTGATTAATTATAGCCATATCATCTTCACTAAATTTTTTTAATACCCAATCAACAACGGAAATATTAGGATCTCTATCTATTCCTATTTTGATTCTTTTATAATCTTCAGTACCAAGGTGCTGTGCAATATTCTTATGACCATTATGGCCACCTGCACTTCCCTTTGCTCTTAATCTAAGTCTACCTAATCTTGAATCTAAATCATCACTTATAATTAAGATATCATCAATATCAATTTTGTAGAAATTCTTAACTAATATAACTGATTCACCTGATAGATTCATATAAGTCATTGGCTTTAACAAAATGGCTTTTTCACCATTTATAACAACCTGACCAACCTCTCCTTTAAGCTTCGCATTAAGCTTAAATTCAACATTATTTTTTTTAGCAAATTTATCTAAAACTATGAATCCACAATTGTGTCTTGTATTAGCATATTGTAAACCTGGATTTCCAAGACCTACAACTAATTTCATATTATAATAATTCTCTCTTGCTCTTATCGTAAGAATATGTGAATAAACCAGATAATGGTTCATCAGATAAGATTCTTAAAATACCATGACCTAATAATTGACCAACAGATAATACTTTAATCTTATCAATCTTCTTAGATTCAGCTAACTTAATTGTGTTAGTGATAATTAATTCCTTAATGCAAGAATTTTGAATTCTTTCAATAGCAGGACCAGATAATACACCATGAGTACATGCTGCATAAACCTCAGTAGCACCAGCCTTCATTAAAGCTTCAGCACCGATAGTTAATGTACCACATGTATCACACATATCATCAACTAAAAGACATGTCTTACCCTTTACATCACCAATTATATTCATAACCTCGGCCTTGTTAGGTTCAGGTCTTCTCTTATCAATAATTGCGATTGTTGTATCTAATACCTTAGCAAATTCTCTTGCACGAGTAGTTCCACCATGGTCTGGAGAAACAACTACTAAGTTGTCTAAATGCTTATCCATAATGTAGTTTGATAAAATAGGTAAGCCCATGAAATTATCAACTGGAATATCAAAGAATCCTTGCTCTTGAGCAGCATGAATATCCATTGTAATTACACGGTCAGCACCAGCAACCTGTAAAAGGTCAGCTACTAGCTTAGCTGAAATAGGCTGACGGCTTCTTGCCTTTCTATCCTGACGGCTATAACCATAATATGGAATAACTAAATTGATTGATTTTGCAGATGCTCTCTTTAATGCATCACACATAATTAATAATTCCATTAAGTGATCATTAACTGGAGCAGATGTAGGCTGAACAACGAAGATGTTATGACCTCTTACTGTTTCATTAATTTGTACGTTGATTTCACCATCAGCGAAATGTAAAACATCACAGCTAGATAGAGGTACACCTACAGCGTCCGCAATCTCTTGTGCAAGTTCAACATTAGATGTTAAACTAAAAATCTTAACTTTCTTTCCCAATAAAATTGACATGAGAAAATTTCCTCCCGAGTTTTATTTTTCATTTAATATATTGTATATATTAGAAATACCGTAAGTATTATATCACAACGATTTTAAAAAAAGAATTAGAAAATGCATATATAAATATTTTCATAAAAGTTGCTGTATAACATCATACTAAAATTAATAAAATTTCTAATTATGCAAAAAAGGAGCAATTTTTTCAATTGCCCATTATTTGCTATTCACGATTTACCAAGTCATCAAACTCGTAATCATCCTCAGAATCCTCTTCATCAAGAACTTCTTCAACTAATTCCAATTCGTCCTCTTCTTCATCATCTTCAGAATCTTCATCGTCCTCTTCTTCGTCGAAGTCATCGTCTTCGTCGTCATCAGATTCTTCATCCTCTTCAAAATCTTCTTCCTCTGACTCATCATCGACTTCTTCTATTTCTTCTTCGTTTGATTCATCCTCAAGCTCTTCTAATTCCTCAATTTCTTCTTCAAGCTCTTCATTTGAATCCTCAACAACCTCTTCTACAACAGCTTCATTTTTATTTTCTTTTTCTTCTAAATTAGAAATGAATGCTTCGAATTCATCATCATTTGAAGCTTCTTCCTTCTTATCAGATAATGAATTAACATATGATTCAAAATCCTCTTCATCCTCATTTAATTCATTAGTTATTTCTTTAAATAATTCACCAGATTCTTCGCTTTCCTCCTCGGCTAATTCCTCTTCAATTTGTTCTTCAGCCTCGTCAATTTCAGAAACTTCCTCTAGTTCAGCTTCTTGTTCTTCTAATTCTTCTTCAGCCTCTATTTCGTCTTCGATTCCTTCTAATTCAGCATCTTGTTCTTCAAGCTCTTCAGTATTTTCAACTTCTTCTGATTCTAAAACAACTTCTTCAGTAGCTTCTACTTCCTCATTAGATTCTGTTACTTCCTCTTCTTGCTCCAAGGAATCATTAGCTTCATATGATGCTTCATTATCTCTTTCATCATTATCAAAAATAGATCTATATGTATCCTCATAATCAAATAATGAAAATAATACCTTAGACTTAGATAATGCCGCAAATTCCTGTCTCATTGCATTATATTGCTCAATAACATTTTTCTCTACACCCTTAGTAATAGCCATAATATCTTCCCAATTATTTACTAAATGGTTAAATATTCTCTTATCAAGCTTTCCAGCTTGAACATCCTTACCTAAAATCTCAATGATTTTTTCGTCAGAATAAGAATCCTTATAACTTCTCTTACAATATAGAGCACTCGTTATATCAGCAATTGCGATAATCTTATCACCAACAGATAAATCTCTTTCTCTTAAGCCATCAGGATAGCCACTACCATCAATTTTTTCATGGTGGTGAGATGCAATATCAACAATCTTATATGAGAAGCATCCTGTAACTATTTCCCTTGTATAAATTACATGCTTCTTCATTTCCTCATACATTTCCTGATTTAATCTACCAGGATAACATAATATCTCAAGAGGCACTCTAATCTTACCAATATCATGAATTAATGATGCTAATCTGATTTCAGCAATCATTGAATCTGGAAGTTTAGAATATCTAGCTAATTCTTCAGCTATTGCAGCTACTGTTACAGTATGGGCTAATGTTTCACTATTATGGAATTCGAATGCATATGTTGCCATATCAATAAATCCCATTAATTCCTCTACAGTATAATTAGCTGATGAAATGTATTTTGATGTTTCATAAATAAAAATAGAATTTCTATCATTTAGCTTTTCATAAATATCAGGTTGTTCCTTTAAAAGCTTAAACATTTTAGTTACCTGATCTGGATTGAATACATTTCTTTTATCCTTCTTAATTAATTCAACCATTTCAGGAACAGTATATTCCTGATAATTATATTCAACAATTTGATTAACTAATGTCATTAGCATACCAGCCTGCTGGTCTGGATCATATGTATCCTCTAAATATTTGCTTTGATAAAATAATAAAGGCTTTGCATCCTCACCAAAAGGAGAGCAGTTATGCATAAATGCATAAGATGATGCAGCTGCTAGGGCATGATTACTTCTTGGAATTTCACCACTCTTATAATATGTACCAATATCCTTAAGCATACATAATAATGCAAGCTTAGAACCCTTAGCTGGATTATCCTCATAAACCTTATATCTTTCAATATATCGTTTTAATAAAAAGGCAGATCTAATGCCACAATCTACATATCCTGGATTAATTTCAGCTAATACCTTTCTTAAATATTTAAGAACTGAATTATCATCAAAATAATATGCACCAACACTATTAATTCCACTACCCATGATAATATCCTCCTTTTAATTCAAACGTTAATTAAATTATAATTTAATTTAAAACTTCATTCAATATTAAAAGTCCACTTTCGTGGACTTATCTAAAATATTGGGCCAAATATATTTAAGAAAAATGCTATAAGCTTTTGATATAATGGTCTCTTTATCCATTTATCATATGTTACCTCTATAGAATCACATATGCTATAAATAAAATCCTTATTCATTTTATCTACCTCAGGATTATTAGCAATTAAAGCACCACATTCAAAGTGTAAATATAAGCTTCTATAATCCATATTAGCAGTTCCTAAATAGGCATATTTATTATCAATAATTATATTCTTCGCATGATTAAATCCACGCTCAAATTCATATATTCTTCCACCACTACTCAATATATGGCCATATTTTTCTCTACCCATATAAAAGGCACTCTTTTTATCAGGAATATGAGGCATTAATATTTTTACATCAACACCCTGTCTTGCCTTTAATGCTATTAAATTAAGCATAGCATCATCAATAATAAAATATGGAGTAGATATATAAATACTCTTTTTAGCAGTACTAATCATTGATGTGAATAAATCATATGTTGCATTACCTAAATATTGAGGCCCATCAGTAAATGGCATAATATAACCAACATTATCATATTTAACCTTTTCAATATTCTTCCAATTAATATCAAGTATTCTCTTTGTAGATGCATACCACATCTCCATAAATTGAATTGCAAACGCAGTAGCTACATCTCCCTCATATTTTCCACAGTTATCTCGCCAATAACCAAATCTTTCAATATAATGAGCATATTCATCTGCTAGATTATCTCCACCACAATATGCAATTTTATTATCTATAATAGTAAGCTTTCTATGGTTTCTATAATTAACTAGGAAATTAAAATTAGTACCTAAGGCCTCATAGGCACAAACCTCACAATTTTTAATTGTAGATAGCCTATTAATTATCTTTCCATTCTTTTGCCCTCTACAGCCGATATCATCATAAAGAATTTTTATTTTAATTCCCTCTTCTCCCTTTTCCTTAAGAACCTCGAATAATCTATCTGTCAATGTACCAGGAGAAATAATAAAATATTCTAAGAATATCCATTCCTTAGCCTTTTTCAATTCCTCTAGCATATCATCATCCTTTTTTCTTACATCACTAAAGAATGTAAATTTAGTAGAATTAGAAACAGGTGCTAGGGTAATCTTATCTACTACAGTTACCATATTATAAAAATCCATATCGACTTCTTTTAATTTTTCCTTAACACTATTTAAATGCATATTTTTAACTACATTATGCATAATAGAACGTTTCTTTTTAGAAATATGCCTTGATGTTAAATTTAATAAATATAAAACTCCAAAGAAGATTGGTAAGATTAATATTAAAATACACCATGTTAATTTATAATTCGCATTTATATTTCTTTTTACAATAGTAATACATAAAGCTAATCCAATAAGCTCAATACCAAAATAAATTAAGCTTAAACCACTTGTTGAAGCAATTGAAAAATAAAACAATGCCGCAAATAGCGCTAATTGCATCAGCATAAATAAAAATGAAATTAAAAATAATATTATTCTTTTCCAAATAGGAAGAGAAATTCGCTCACTATAAATCATTTTTTATAACCTCTTATTAAAATTATAATATTTTTAAGGCAAGAAAAAAAGCCTAGAATTCTAGGCAATTTTTTAATATTCACAGTTTTTAGGTGTTCTAGGGTAAGGAATTACATCTCTGATATTATCTACACCAGTTAGATACATAATTAATCTTTCAAATCCCATACCAAATCCTGAATGTACGCATCCACCATATCTTCTAGTATCTAAATACCATTCAATTGGCTCAGGATCAACATTTAATTCTTTCATTCTATTTAATAAAACATCTAAATTCTCTTCTCTTTGAGAACCACCCATTAATTCTCCTGAAATAGGAACAATTAAATCTACAGCGGCTACAGTCTTATTATCTGGATTTACCTTCATATACCAAGCCTTGATATCCTTTGGCCAGTTTGTAATAAATACTGGTCCATTGAAATGCTCAGTAATATATCTTTCATGCTCTTTTGCAATATCATCCTCATAAGATGGCTTAAATTCCCACTTCTTGCCTGAATTTAATAATAAATCAATACAATCATGATGAGAAATTCTTACGAATTTAGAATTTACAATAGCCTCTAATTTAGCTCTTAAGCCCTTTTCAATAAATTGATCACATAAATCAATTTCAGCCTTACAATTATCTAATACATATTTAATAACATATTTTAGCATATCCTCTTCAATATCCATTAGACCATCCAAATCACAGAATGCCATTTCTGGTTCAATCATCCAGAACTCATTTGCGTGAGTCTTTGTATTAGAATTTTCTGTTCTAAATGTAGGACCAAATGTATAAATATCACTAAATGCCATAGCGAATGTTTCACCCTGTAATTGACCAGATCCTGTAATAAATGCTTGCTTACCAAATAAATCCTCTGAAAAATCAACCTTTCCATCAGCCTTTGGTAAATTGTTCATATCTAAAGTAGTAACCTTAAACATTTGGTCACTACCCTCACAGTCAGCACATGTAATTAATGGTGTATGAACATATAAGTAGCCATTAGATTGGAAATATGAATGAATAGCCATTGCAGCTACACTTCTAATTCTAAATACAGCATTAAACTTATTTGTTCTAGCACGTAAATGTGCATTATCTCTTAAGAATTCAGGTGTATGTCTTTTTGGCTGTATTGGATAATTTTCAGGACAATCACCAAGCATCACAACCTCTTTTGCGTGCATCTCAAGTGGCTGCTTAGCATCTGGTGTTAAAATAATATCACCAACTACCTTAACAGACATACCTACTCTAAATTTTGAGATTTCCTCAAAATTAGAAATAGTATTATCATAAACAACCTGTAGATTTAAAACTGTTGAACCATCATTAATTGTTAAAAAGCCAAATTGTGATTGAGCTCTATTTGTTCTAACCCAACCATAAACAGTTGCTTCTTTTGCTTTTAATTCATCAAATAATACTTTTACCTTATCTCTTTTCATTTTATAAAATCCTCCAATTTCTTTAATTCTTCTTCGTTTTTCTTAGGCTCCTTTAATATAACAGCACTAGCATCCTTATATTTTTTATTAATTAATTCTAATGCCTTAGGAGCTTTACCTGAACCACTATATAAAATAAATTTTATTTTCTTATTACTTAAATCTGTTACATCTAAAACAGTATTTATAGGACATGATAATTTAGAATTCCATATAGGTGAACCAATAATAATTTCATCATAATTAGATACATCATTATCATAATCTATTAATTTAAATTTCTTATTAATACCAGCATAGAATCCACCTTTAAATATTCCAAAGAAATTATTTTTTAATTTCTTTTTAGGCATAACCTTTTTAATATCATAGCCATTTTGATTTAATACATCCGCTATAATATCTCCATTGCCACCTAATGAATAATATATAAATAGCTTAGACAATATATCATCCCCTTTAAAAATAAAAAATCCTTAAAGCATAATGCTCTAAGGACGAATAATCGCGGTACCACCTTAGTTCTGTATAAATACAGCCCTCAATTAGCCTTTAACGCAGGATTACGGATGGTTCTACTTAATTTCTTCCATCAGCTCAGGAATGTTCTCCACATTATTACCTTATCTCTTTTCACCAGCTGAGACTCTCTTATAAAGGATCATAATATATTGTTTCCTTCAACGCACATTTCTATTATATATCTTTCCTAAAATATTTCAAATATTATTTATTTTTAGCAAGATTATAAAACGATCAAAGATTTTAAATATTCTTAGATTTAATTTATAGCAAAAATTTAGAGAGTACTAAAACTGAATAAAAGGCAAGAACATAGGAATAAGAAAAAATAATCATTTTAGTTGACAACTGTCAACCAAATGCAAAATATTTTCTTTATATTAGAAAACTATTACTTTAAAAATTGCAATAAAAATTATAAAATAATATTAATAATAAAGGAGATTTTAATATGTGTGTATTTTGTGAAATTATTAAAGGAAATATTCCATCAAAAAAGGTATATGAGGATAATGATGTAGTTGCAATTTTAGATATATCTCAAGCAACTAAGGGTCATACATTAGTTATACCTAAGAAGCATTATGCTAATATTTTAGAAATTGAATATCCTGAATATGAGGCAGTAATGATCGCAGCTAAAAAGGTAGCTGAAAAAATTAATGTAGTTTATAAGCCAGAAGGATTTAATATTTTAAATAATTGTGGCGAAGCTGCAGGACAAACAGTAAATCATTTCCATGTTCATGTTTTACCTAGATATAAGGATGATGATTTAAATATTCAATTTACTGATCATTCTAAGGATTTCAATTTAAATGAAATCGCATCTGATTTAGAATAATTTTAAAAGGAGCTGAAATTTCAGCTCCTCATTTTTTTAATCTAATGGTACTAAATTTGTCTTCTTCTCTGTTGCTACTACAATAGATGTATCAATATTAGATACAGCTGGAATAGAAAGCAGCTTATCAAAAATGAAGTCTCTATAATATTGGAATGATTTAGCAACTATCTTTAATAGGAAGGCAGCCTCACCTGTAATAGTATAGCATTCTACTATTTCAGGAATCTTATTAGCCTCTCTAATAAAATTAGTAGATGATTCTCTATTTAATGGATGCATAGAAATCTTTGCGAAGCATGTAATTTCATAGCCTAATACCTTTTCATCTACCATCGCAGTATATTGCTTAATAACCTTTTGTTCCTTTAAATTTTTAACACGTAATAAGCATGAAGATGGAGCAAGCCCAATTTTTTTTGATAATTCAATATTACTAATTGAAGCATCCTCCTGTAAATATTTAATTATCTTCTTATCAAACTCATCTAAATCTATCATACTATCAGCCCTTTTCAAAAAATTTGTACAATAATTGTATCACATTACCAAAAGATTGTCAAAGATTATTCGGCAAATTAGTATTTTTTTCGATAATAATTCAAACGTTTTTAAACCATTTAGGTTAAAACTTAGCAAATGACAGCATTTTGCATTTAGATGGTGCCATAGATTTTATAATTTGATGAAAATACACAATAGGTCTTACAGTGACAATATATGTAATATTTAATTTATCATTTATATATTTTCCTAATAAATTATTTAAATTATTAGCATCTAGGCTATATGTTTTCCATATTGCTAAAATATCACCATTAAAATAATCATATAAAAGAATATAATATGTATCATTTATAGAAATCAAATCTACACATATTCTTATTTCATTAAATGTATCTAATTGTCTTTTATATGATTCAAATATTATAGAATCATAATCCTGATTAATATAATCATTTAATTTTTTATATAGGATATCAACATTTCTATCAGATATTTCTAAGCCCTTAGAAATTAATATGTCACATATTTCATCTCTAGATTTATGCTTTGATTTTAATTCATCAATCATGCATACAACCTTAACTGAATATGTGCATCCCTTAAAGCTCATTTTATGAGCTGTTGCTGACATATAAACTAAATCATCATTACAGGATGGACATTTATATCCCATATTTTTTATTTTCATTATTCTACCAGATGAGAATTGAATAACCTTATTGCTTACAGTATAAACATAAACAAGCTTAGTTCCACACTTAGGACAATTCATTATCTCAGGCTTATAAACCTTAACTGATTTAGGCTCTACCTTACTCATTTCTAAATAAGCCTCCTAAAAATGCCAGCACATCATCAACCTGATTACTCTTAGATTCATTAAATACGCAAAGATTAGAAAAATGCTCACAATTATTAGAGATAATATTATATCCACCCATATTAGATCCTAATTTTGATTTAGCAAATTCGATAATCTCACTAGGACTTCTTTTTTTATTCTCCTCTTCTGTGCTATATTCTCTTACCTCTAATTCTCCATCCTTTAAAAATGATTTCAAATCAGTAGTACAAATAATAGCAGTCTCAGGAGATATTTCACTTCCCTTAGGGGATGCAAATTGATAAATTGTATCATCATTTTCATATATACCATGATGATAATATAATCCTCTATTAACTCTTATTTGGTCTCCAAGCTTTGGTTTTATATTTGTTTTCCACATATTCTCACCTTCATTCTAATTATAATACAAATAAGGAAAAATTAACACAAAATAATTGTATAAAATTTAAATTCAATTAAAATAAAAAGACTTATTCAGTCTTTTCATTTAATCCTAAGATATTTAATAGCTTATTATAATTATCTGCTTGCTTATCAACAGGCTCAATATAATTCTTACAAATATATTCATCAGTATCATTCTTCATAATTGCTGTATAATATACTCTTCCACCTAAAATAGAAAAATCAACAATTTTTTCTTTTATTTCATCATTTGGATTGATAAATATTTCTAAGCCAGTAAAGGAATTACAGCTATCTAATTTTGAAGCTAGCTTTTCATCCTTTTCCTCTTCTACATTATCGAAATATTTATCAGAATCATTAATAATAACAACTTTATAAGCATTCTTATTTTCAATTTTGATATAGCTTCTTCCAATATGTCTATTTCTTAATTCAAAGCCATTTGCCTTTAATGCTTCATCAAAATCAATGCTTGATTCATATTTCTTTTCAATATATGAAATAGGCTTTGGCTTATATTTAATACTTTTTTGAATGGCAATTTGAATAGCAAATGTCATTAAAATTAAATCTATTGTCATTAATACAATAAATACTGTATTAGATCCTGTAGGTGAATAGATACATAAGATAACAAAGCCAATTGCTAATATGAATAATATTAAAGATATTAACCAATATGTTCTTGCTTTAAAATTCAACATACTAATCCATTTCCTTATCAATAAATGCTAAATCAAAATATAAATCTTCCATATAAATCTGATACATTTTAGTATAGAATACAGGAACTGGCTTATAAAAATCCATTTGAACTAATCTAGCATTATAAATTAAAGCCTGCTCAAATGATGTTTTTGTATTATTACAGAAGCTTCTAGCTAAATCAACAGTTTTTTGATTATAATGCTGGAAGCAGATGCATACTATAGATTTATCAGTATTCTCTAAGCCCTTTTCAATTATATATCTTCTTATATTTTCATAATGGTATTTATCTATTTCAAAATCAGTCTCATCATTAACTAGGACATTAACAAATGTAACACCCTTGTAGGTTCTAGTATATACTTCTACTCTTTCATCTTCAAAAACTATTTCCTCATTTGCATAAATAAGCGCATATCTAAAATTATGATAAGGCTTTGATTCATAATGTCCAATAACGCCAGGATTTTGAACCTCTTTTACCTTATGCTCATGTAATAATTTTCGTTTTAACCAATCATCAAATGACATAGGAAACACCTACTTTCCTAACCGATTATAACATATTTAAAACAAAAACAATATGTTAAATTTTATGAAATAAGATTAACAATATGATAGAATTAAATTAGGTGATAAATAATGAATAAAAAAATATATTTTGTAGCTCCCTCATTTGGAGTAACTATATCTCCATATAAAGAAAGATTTAAGGCTGCATTAAAGATATTTAAATCGTTAGGATATGAATATCAAATAGGTGAAAATATATATAAAAATAAGGGCATTGCCTCTTCTAATACACCAAAATTAAGAGCAAAAGAAATAATGGATGCCTATAATTCGGATTCAGATATTATCTGGAGCGTTGGTGGTGGCGAGGTAATGATTGAAATATTAGATTATATTGATTTTAATCTAATAAAAAATAAAAAGGATAAAATATTTATAGGCTTTTCAGATAATACAAATTTAACATATACAATCACAACCCTTACAGATAATATATCAATATATGGTGTTAACGCACCATCAATGTGTTTATTAGAATATGATTCATTAGATACAATTAAAATGATTGAAGGAAATAAAATATTTAAGGGATATAAAAATTGGCAATATGAGGATTTAGATGAATCGCCAATTCATAGCTATAAATTTGATAGAAAAACAAAAATGATTCCATATAATTATAAGGAACCAATTGAAGGAATATTAATAGGCGGCTGCCTAGATTGCCTAGCATCATTATGTGGAACTAAATTCGATAATACAGTTAATTATATTAACAAGCATAAAAATGATGGAATAATAATGTATATGGAGGCCTGTGATTTTAATTCTATTCAATTATTAAGAGCCCTAACAACATTAAAATATGCTGGCTGGTTTGATAATGTAGATGCATTTATAATAGGAAGATCAAATAATTTTTATGATAATTCATTTAATCTAAATATGCATAATGCTTATTTAAAGGTATTATTACCATTTAATAAGCCTATAATATTAGATGTTGATTTAGGACATAGATCTCCATCAATTCCTATTAAAAATGGAGCTAAGGCTAAAATAACATATAATAGGAATAGTATTAAATTTGAATATGAATAAATTAAAATTTCCTCCAGTTACTATCGTTTACCAGTAGTTTCTGGAGGAATTTTATTATTATATATTATCTTTTCTTTAAGAATTCTATTGTATAAATAGGAAAATATAAAACATTATCCTTCTTTTCAAAATTATCATTATGAAATACATAGCCCTCATTTATATTATAGTTTTCAACTCTCAATATATTATTTAATGCCTTATGTCTCTTATAATTTTTTCCTGATTTTATTTCTAATGGTAGAACTCTACCATTTTTTTCTACTAAGAAATCTACTTCACCATTTTTCTTATTATTATAATAATATAATTCATCAAATCCATGAGTTCTTAATAATTCAGCAACTACATTTTCATAAATAGAGCCATAATTCATATCAATATCACCATTTAATAATTGTAGTTTCAAGCTAGAATCAGCAAATAAATATGTTAATAATCCTACATCCTCATGAAATAGTTTAAGTTGATTTCTTTTAGAACTAATTTTAAGTGGAACAGTTGGCTCATCTACGATATATACTGGGATTGTAACTCCAGCATTATTTAACCATGTAAAACTTAATGTTTCATTTTCGTTTTTAGTGTGTCCATCTATATGAGAAACAATAAATCTTTTTGACATTGTATTTAATTCTGTTGGAATAAGATTATAAATTTCTTTTATCTTAAGTTTCTCGTTATCACTAGCATACTTAGTTATGTCGGCTCTAATAAAGAAATCAATTGCCTTATGTGCGTTTTCTACAGCCACAAAAGAATTCCTATCGATAAATTCAGAAACAGCCTGTGGCATACCACCAACCAAAATATATTTTTTGAATAAATCAATGAACTTATTATGGATATAATCAGGTACTTCTTCTTTATTTACAAAAGAATTTTTAGCTATATCTATTAAATCCTGATTTACACCATTTGACCATAAAAATTCTTCAAAATCAAGAGGATATAATTCAAGTGGCAAAACGTAACCAACTGGATTAGAAATTACATTTGATAATTCTAATCTAAGTAATGAACCAGAATATATTATTCTATATTCGTTATTTTCAACAATAAACTTTATTCCAGTAAGCAAATCAAAATATTTTTCAATCTCCTTATGACGTTCCAAATAAGTATAGTATTCTTGAATTTCATCAATGAAAATACAACCGCCTTTAGATAATATAGTGTCACTAATAGATGAAAGACGTAAAATAAAATCCTTTAAATCTTTTGCGTTAATAATTGTTATAATCGCATCTACATTGTCATACAAATTTATGTAACAATGACTATCAAAATGATCATTTATAAATTTGTTTAAAATATATGTCTTTCCAACCTGTCTTGCCCCATACAATAAAAGACCATATTTCGAATTTAACCATTCATTAAGATTTGTTTCAATTTTTCTTTTTAGAATCATTGAAAATCACTCCTTATCTCTAGCTTTAATTATATTATAAATCCACGTTAGGAATTTTCCAACCTTAAAATGAGGCGTTTTAGGGAATTTTCCAACCATAAAAGTGGCAATTTTAGGGAATTTTCCAACTTTTTACTTTTTGACCACTTAAAAAGCTCCCATTTAGTGTTGGGAGCTAATTTTATTTTCCTAAGCAGAATTTAGTAAATAACGCAGTAATTAATTCCTCAGGATATGATTCACCAGTTATTTCACCTAAGGCATCAAAGGCATCCTTAATATCTATTTCGATTAATGAAATATCAACTAAATTATTTGTTGCCTCCTTAGCATTTAATAATGAATTATATGCTTTATTCATTAAAGCTATTTGTCTATTATTATTTAAATAATTACCATCCATATTCTTAATAGAATTAATAGATGTAACCTCTAATATTTTTTCTGATAAAATATCCATTCCTTCACTTTTTAATGCTGAAATAGATATAGAATCAGGAATAGATATTTTAGAATCTAAATCATTCTTATTTAGAATAATAATTCTATTCTTATTTGCAGTAAGCTTTAATAATTCATTATCTAATGCCTCTAATTCCTTAGATGCATCTAAAACCATTAAAACTAAATCAGCCTTTTCTATAGCCTTTTTACTTCTTTCAATACCAATAGATTCAACATAATCTAATGTCTCATGAATACCTGCAGTATCAATTAAATTTAAGGTAACATTACCTATATTTAATCTACCCTCAACTAAATCTCTTGTTGTGCCTGGAATATCAGAAACAATAGCCTTATTTTCATCTAGCATCATATTTAATATTGAGCTTTTACCAACATTAGGCTTACCAACAATCGCTGTATTAACGCCATGAATTGCGATAGTAGAAATTTTAGAATTATTTAAAATAACCTCAATATCCTTAATCATTTCATCTAAAATAGGTGAAATATAATTATGAGTAACATCAACTGAATCCTCATATTCAGGATAATCAATATTAACCTCAATTTGAGCTAATAAATCTAATATCTTATCTCTAAATTTTGTTATTAATTTTTTAGTAGATGATCTTAAGGAAGATAAAGATGATTTTAATGCAATTTCATTTTCAGATGAGATAATATCCATTATAGATTCAGCCTCAGTTAAATCTAATCTATGATTTAGGAATGCTCTTTTAGAGAATTCTCCTCTTTCAGCTAATCTAAACCCATTATTTAATAAAACACCTAAAACTCTATTAGTGACATAGATACCACCATGACATCCTATTTCAATAATATCCTCACCATCAAATGAATTAGGACCCTTAAAAACAGTGCATAAAACCTCATCAATAGCCTCACCATTTTCCATAATATGGCCATAGTGAACGGTATGAGATTTTACCTTTGTTAAATCCTTACCCTTAAAAACATTATTAACTAATTTAAATGTATTAGGTCCTGAGCATCTAATTATAGATATTGCCCCAACACCATATGCAGTTGCTATTGCACAAATATTATCATTCATTATATCTCTCCTCTTAGACAAAAAGATTATATCATATTATTTACTTTTCTTTACCTTTTTTATAATTAGAAATATAATTCCTGAAATAATTACAATTCCAATTATAGAGCCAATTATTATACCTCTATAATCAAAATCATTTTCCTGACCAACCTCTAATTCCTCTTTATTTGTTTTATCCTTGACAGTTATTGAATAATAATCTGTAATATCATCCTTTTTTACAATAATTACATAGGTACCATTTTTATCTTTATTTTCAAAATAATTAGATGATATAGATAATGAATCATTTTCATTATAAAAGCCAGAAAAAATTAATTTTTGTCTAATCATTTCTCTTGTTAATGGAGTTTCATTATCAGTATATAAATCATATTTGATATCTAATTCTTCTAATGATTCATTATTAACTATCTCCTCTTTTTCATTAGAATCATTATTATCATCATTTATAATATCCTCTTTATTATCAATTACTTCATTATTATCATTTATAATATCTTCTTTATTATCAATTACTTCATTATTATCATCATTTATAGTATCCTCTTTACTATCAATTACTTCATTATTATCATCATTTATAGTATCCTCTTTATTATCAATTACTTCATTATTATCGTCATTTATAGTATCATCTTTATTATCAATTACTTCATTATTATCATTTGAAATTTCATCTATATTAGGATCCTCATTCAAATCATCATCTACTATTTTTTTAACAACATTTAATTTAGCTATCTTAGATACTAATGTTATATTATCAGTAACCTCAAATAAGAATTTATATGTTCCTGTTTTATTATAATTATGCTCATAATCATCTAAATCCTTAATTTTAACCTTAGCTGTTATATCAGTATTATTGCTATAGGCCTTATATTCAAATAATTCATTAATAGGAACATATGATCCATCTCCTTCTAAAATAGAATTAACAATTAATACTGGCTTATAATAATTACTAACTATTATCTTAGCCTTACTAGTTATTACCTGTTCTCCTACATGTAATGTAACAGTATAATAATATGTTCCCTTTTTATTGGCAGAATATTTATAATCAGTATCAATTTTATATGAATCAACCTTCGACTTATCATAAAAATGAACATAGTATTTATATATTAATTCATCACTTAATGCCTCAGCGGCATTTACATTAATATCATCACAATAAAAATAGTTTTCATTTTCGATAATACTTATATAAACATTATCTATATTCAATTCATTACTAGTATCTAATGTTAAAAATTTAATATTATAATTTTTAGCATCCAATGTGCTTGAATTAGTATAATAATCAGAATATAAAACAATATGATTTAATGTTGATTTATATTGCTCCTCAATTTTACTATATAATTCTTCTATTCCCTTAATATCAATATTTGATAAGAAAAGGCTACTAGTCTTTCCCTTCTTAGCCCTAATACCTAAAAGAAAATCTAGCTTTATCTCTTCGCTTAATCCTTCTACTATTCCTTTATAATCCTTAGAAACAAATGTTAAATTATAGGTATAATCAGATACATATAATATATTATTTGAATATTCAGTAAAATCAAAAACCTCAGATTTTTTTATAGATGCATATTCATCTAATATTAAATCATAAATTAAAATATCTCCAACAGAAGCCTTTATTTCCTTTCCTAATGATTCTTCTATTTTATATGAAACATTTAAATATCCATTAAATTTAGAATCTCCTGATATTTTATATTTATAATTGATTTCACCATCAATTACCTCATCAGTTAAATCCTTAACAGAATATCTAATTTTATAAATTAAATCACTAGATAAATTCTCATTTCCTATTATTGCGCTAAAACCATCAAATAGGTTATTTGTTTCAAAATCAGAATCTAATTTAACTGCCTTAGATTCAATACCAAAAAACAAAATTATAATAATGAATAATATGATATATTTAATTTTTCTTACCATGGACATACACCTTCATTACAACAATAATTATTATAGCTACTAATACTATTCCACCTATAACTAGGCTTACAATTAATCCAGTATAGGATTTTTCTTCCTCTTTTTCCTCTTCCTTATCTACTAAATTAATTTCATAATATGTAACATCACCATTTTCATATGTTACAGATAAAGAAAAGCTTCCTGAACTTGGATTACTTTCTCTAAAATAATCACTTTCTATAATTACATTATCACTATTATTTAAATATCCCTCAGATATTAATAAATCCTGAACCTCACTAGATGTTAATCTATGAGTTTTATATGCTAAAATAACATAATCACTATTTGATATAACAGGATTATAATCATTTGGTTTTTCATCTATTTCATTAAAATAATTAGTTTCAGTTGGCTCAGATGATTCTTCTACCGCATTTTTATCGATATAGCTTGGGATATCGAATCTTTCTATTATACTTTCAATTTCATCACTATTATTAACTTTAATAACGAAATTATATTCAAAACTATTACCCATACTATCATTAGTTTTTAGTGTCATTGGATATTCACCTACAGTATTATAGCTACCTAAGTAATAAGAAAGACCATCTATTGTAATCTTAGATGCATTAATAATTCCATCATGATCATCATATATTTCAAAATTATTTAATATTTCTGCCTTTGTCATACAATAATCATTTGTGGCATTAATTATCTTTGGTGCCTTTCTTGCGTATGGCTTATCATTATCTAAAACCTCAATATAGCCAGGAATATAAAATTTTATCAAACCAGTATCAATTAAAGCTAAATATTGATATTTACCGCATTTATTATAAGCATAATGGTATTCAGAATATATTTTTACGCTTTCGTAACTAGATTTAAGATCTAAAGCATTTATTATTTCTATATCTTCTATCTTTTTATTATATGTAGTTTTAAAATTATAGCTTCTACCATATTTTGAAATATCAATTTCATCAATAACAATTGTTTTTGTTATAAATACCTTATTCTTATTCATTCCTAATAATTCATATCTTGGTTTTGAATTGATTGGGTCTCCTGCAATTATATTAAATGATGTTAATCTATTGCCTAAATCATCAACTAATCCAAAGGAATTTATTACATCATTAGCGTCTAAATTGCTATATTTAGGAACATATAAGGTAGACATTTCCGTTTCTCTATATGTTAAAACATAAAACATATTAGGTGAAAAGCTAGATAAATTTTGAATATTTATCGTGCAGGTATTCTCGAAATCTGAAATTGTTGCGATATCATATCCTTTAACACTTAAATCATGTATATCTAAAGATGCAATTATTGGAATTGGCCCATAAATATACATTATATTTATTAAAGGCGAATCATTTATACAAAGTTTAATATTTTTCATACCAGTGGAATCAAAAATAATTACTACAGATAATGTTCCAGTATCTAGTAATTCTCCATTCTTATCAAAGAATTTTATTTCTGTTTTCATTTCTAATCTTTGTTCATTTACTGGTCTTGGCAACAAGCTATTATAATATTTAAGCTTTGACTTTGCTTCATCATCATTAATGAATTTAATATAATTAAATGATTTTTTGTTTGATAATAATGATAGACCTTCAAATTCATCACTTCCTTTCTCTGGTGTTGTAATGTTTTTACCATAAATATTTATTGGTAATAAAATGATGCAAATTAATGCTAATAAAATAAATATAATTTTTTTCATATATTTTCCCCTTTCATATAATAATAAGAGGCAAGTAATTAAAAAAAATTAAAAACAAAATGAAAAAATAATAAAAAAATTACAATTTTTTATGTATTTGAATAGGGTAGAGGAAAGGAAATAATCCTTTGCCCCTCCCATTGCACCGTACGTACGGGTCTCGTATACGGCGCTACATTTATATTCTTCACAAACTACTTAAGATAGTATGAAAGAGGATTGACCAATCCCGGTCTATTCCTCTTTTTATTTGGTATTGAAAGTAAATCAGTATTTAAAATATAACCAATTGTTTTCATACCACATCGTCTATACCAACCTAGACGAGTGTTTGCTGCCATATGTATTTCTTCATCAGTAAAACCACATTTATAGGCTTTGTTTATCATTTGAAGATTTCTATATATTGTTTTAGGTTTCTTCCATTGTTTAACAATTATTACCCTTACTTTATGCCTTAACCATTGACCAAATTCGTTTATGAATAGTTTCATACTTCCTATGCGAAAATAATTTATCCATCCTCGAATTATTTGATTGAGTTTAGTAAAAGTAATTGCTAGTGGTCTTGATACAGCGTGTTTTCTCTTAAGCACTAATTTTATCTTTTCGTAAAGTTTTGCTTTACGGTCATTTCCGGGTTTGCATTTCCATTTATCATTAT
>DJXM01000013.1 GCA_002449755.1 Caryophanales bacterium UBA7004 | reverse complement strand
TTAGCTTTATTTAACAATTCCTTTAGATATATACAATAAAGAAAATAATAAATAAATAAAATTAATCTTTATTTTAAGCCAGGTCACCACCTGGCCTTTTGGCGTTATAGAAGTTTTTCTCAATATCAATTAGAATTTACTAATAAAAGAAAAAATAGAGCGCGCTCTATTTTTTTTCATCATATTTTTCTAGGAATGAATGCTTAACTCCATCTTCCTTATATCCTAATATCATATTCATATTTATATTAGATGCTGAAGCAAAAATATTTTTTTCTACATTTTCATTATAGTTCTTCTTTAATTCTTCTATAAGCTTTTTAGTAGTTAATCTTCTACTAGTATTTATTTCATTATCTACTGAGCATGCCTCTGTAAAGCGACAAGCACACATAATGAAATGTAGGTCATTATATTTAGCCCAAGCCTTAATATCCTTTTCTCTGATTAAATACATTGGTCTTATTAATTCCATTCCTTCATTGTTATCACTATGAAGCTTTGGAAGCATTGTTTGAAATGAACCTGCATTTAGCATATTCATTAGGGTTGTTTCTATAACATCATCATAATGATGTCCTAATGCTATTTTATTGCATCCTAAATCTGAGGCAAGCTTATATAAAGCACCTCTTCTCATTTTAGCGCATAGGTAGCATGGGCTTTTATCTTGAGCATTTGCAACTTCAAATATATTAGTATCTATTATAGTTGCTGGAATTTTTAATAATTCTAGATTAGATTTTATATAATTTAGATTATATTCATTATATCCAGGATTCATTACTAAAAATTTTACCTCAAATTCAAAATCAGAATGTCTTTTTAGTTCCTGAAATAATTTAGCCATAAGCATAGAATCCTTACCACCAGATATGCACACACATACTCTATCATTAGGCTTAATTAATTCATATTCCTTTAATGCTTTAATAAAGGGAGCCCATAATCTTCCTCTATAATTTTTTATTATTGTTCTTTCTATTTCCTGATATCTTTCCATTTAATTCACCAATTATCTCAATTTATACATTATTATAGAGCCTGCAACACTAACATTTAATGATTCAGTATCGTCCATAGGAATATAGATATTTTTATCTATTACTTCCTTTACCTCTTTTGATATTCCATTTCCTTCATTACCTAATATAAAAGCTATTTTATTTTCCTTTTTTACATTATCAAGCTCTATACCATTAACTACATCTGTTCCATAAATTTGATAGCCATTTAGGCTTTTAATAAACTCTACCAAATTAGTATGAATAAAATTTAATTTAAAAATGGCACCCTGCGATGATCTAATAACCTTATCATTATATAAATCAACAGTACCATTACCTAAAACTACAGTATCAAAGCCAAATGCCTTAGCACTTCTTAATAATGCACCTAAATTACCTGGGTCTTGAACAGCATCAAGCATTAATATTTTATTTGATAGCTCATGATTTTCTTCAATTCTACATAATCCAATTTCTTTAACTACTGTATCAGTAGATGCTATTTTTTTCATTAAATCCTCTGTAATAGTAATATAGCCTTCCATTTCATTAATAGAATATGCCTCTACTAATCTTTCTTTCATTTTAGCTTCTTTTACTAAATGGCTTCCTTCTACTATAAAAAGACCATTACTTTTTCTATATTTAGATTGTTTTAATTTTAATAACAATTTAATTTTTGGATTTGTATCTGATGTTATTATCATGCTATCACCTTTTTTCCAAAATAGATTTTATCATTTCATATAAATATATACAAGAAAAACGTTAAAATGAACCAATATTACAAAATTTATATAAAACAAACAAAAAATATTATTGTGAAACAAGTGTCTCAGTTTTCATTATGAAATTATATTAACTAACTTTGTTAGTTAAATATAGTAATTTTTATATATTCTTTCATGAAAATTTTATGAAAATGAAAACGTTTGCATTTTTTACAATAAAAGCGTTTACATTCAGTTTTTTTTATGATATTATGGGTTTATCTTAGTTTTAAAATTTCATTTAAGGGGGAAGGAAAAACAATGAAAAAAATTAAGAAGCTTGTAATAGGTCTTGTTACAACAGTTGCAGTTACGGGAACATTTTTGATTACAAATATTGTTAGTGCTGCATCAACATCTTGGAACTTTAAGAACACAAACTTTAAGTCTCTAGGAACAATCACATCAACTAAGACAGTTGATAATTTAACTTTAACTGCAACATCTTCAAAAACTATGCAAGTTAAAGCAAACTCAGTTACAGTTAGTGGAACTAGCTACACTTACTGCTTAGCATTAGGTGGCGGTGGTACTACTAGCTATCGTAACGTAAAGGTTCCTGTATCAGGCGCATCTACTATTAAAATTACATTAGATGCATCAGCTTCAAGAACTTTAGTAGTTGCAAATTCTAAGGGTTCACAACTTGGAACAGTTTCTGCTGGTACATCAGCAGCAACAAAGAGCTTCAATTATAGTGGCTCAAGTGGTTATGTATATTTATATTCTTCTAATAGCAATATAAATCTATACAAGATTCAAGTAGATTCAGCAAGTGGATCTTCATCAAGCAGTTCATCATCTAGTAGTTCTTCTTCAAGCAGCTCATCTAGCTCATCTAGTTCTTCTAGCTCTTCAAGCAGTTCTTCTAGTTCATCTACAACAAGTGGAAATACTATTACAGTAAAGAATGGTGGTACATCATTAGCTACTGCTATTTCTAAGGCAAAATCTGGTACTACAATCATTATTGATGGAACAGTTAAGTCTGGTGCTGTAAAGGTTCCATCTGGAGTTAATCTAAAGGGTACTAACAATGGTACTATTGATTTCTCACAAACTTCTGGTTCAAATGGTAGAGGTTTAACATTCAATGGTAGTGGTTCTACAATTGAATATTTAACAGTTAAGAATGCATCTGATAATGGTATTTACATTGAAGGTTCTAATAATACATTTAGAAACGTAAATGCAACTAGAAATCATGACGCAGGCTTCCAAATTTCAAATGGTGGAGCTAACAACAAGTTCTATAACTGTAAATCTACTTACAATGCAGACTCTAAGGGTGAAAACGCTGATGGTTTCGCATGTAAGCTACATTCTGGTAAGGGTAACTATTTCGAAGGCTGTATTGCTGAATACAATTCTGATGATGGATGGGATTGTTATGCAGCTCATGGCGCTGTAACATTAGTTAACTGCCAAGCAAATTACAATGGCTACTGTGATGGTATCTATGGTGATGGTAACGGCTTCAAGATGGGTGGAGTTGATAATAAGACTTCAGGAGTTAAGGCACACCTAGATCCATTAGAGCATAAATTAACAAACTGTACTGCAAAGGGTAACTATGCAAACGGTTTTGATAGAAACAACCAAAATGGTGTTGTTACTATGACAAAATGTACTGGTGATTCTAATAAGAAGAAAAATTATAACTGGCCAGCTTCTGGTACTCCTTCTGCATTAGGATACAAGGTTACATTTGGTAAGGCTATTATCGATAGCTGTATTTCAAAGAATGGTAAAAATGATATTTCTGGTGCTACATTAAAGGGTAACTGCCAAGGATTCTAATTGAAATTCTTTAAAAGGAGAGAAATCTCCTTTTTTCTTTTTTCAATAAAAATAAATGCTAATTTGTTATATAAATGAAACATATTTTTTAAATATGAATTACTAATTTTTAAATTAATTTATATTAATTGAAAGCGCATTCTTTTTTTAATATAATTTAAGAACTGGAGGAGTTTTTCTATGAAAAAGATTAAAAAAATATCAATGTTATTATTAGCTATGGGTGCCTTAGTTGGAGTAGCAGCTTGTGATTCAAAGGCTCAAACACCAGCAACTGATAATACTTCAAATAATACAAATGAGGGTAATGATAAAACACCTACTGATGGAGGTGAGATTACACCTTCAACAGGCGGGGATACTACACCTACTGATGGCGGTGAGACAACACCTTCAACGGGAGGAGATACTACTCCATCAACAGGTGGTGATACTACACCTTCTACTGGTGGTACTGAACAAGTAACAACAAAATATAAGGTAACATTTAATACTAATGGTGGTTCTAGTATTAATGATCAAAATATTGAATCTGGAAAAACTATTTCTTCTGTTACAACTGCTAAGGAAGGATGTACATTTGCAGGATGGTATACTGATTCATCATTAACTAAATCATTTAATGTAACAACTCCTATTACAGCTACTACTACTTTATATGCTAAATGGAATGTAACAATTACTTTTAATACAAATAGTGGTACAGCAATTACCTCACAAACAATAGCAAGTGGAGAAGCTATTTCTACTGTTTCTACATCAAGAAGTGGCTATGATTTTGCTGGCTGGTATACTGATAGTGAATTAAAAAATGTATTTGATGTTACTACTCCTATTACAAAGAGCTTAACATTATATGCAAAATGGACTTTAAAGACTACTCCTGGCGATATCATAAATGATTCTAGTGCTTATAATGAAGGAGCATTTGTAAGCTTTGATTTACCAGCTAATTCAACTACTAAAAACGCAACTGTATCTTATTCAGCTGATGGAACTAATTGGACAAATATTGATAGTGAATTAATATCATATGATTTTACTGCTAAAATAGCTAAAGCTTATATTTTAGGCTTAAAGGCTGGAAGCTACGTAGTAAAAGTAAATAATGGAGAAAAGGTATCAACTACTAAAACATTATATGTTTCAGCAGATGATAGATCAGGCTATGCTCACTTTAATAATACAAATGGTGTTGGTGCTTACAATAATGATGGTACATTAAAAGATAATGCAGTTGTTGTGTATGTAAGTGATGCAAATAAAAATACGGTAAAAGCTACTGTTAATGGTTCAGTAAAGACAGGCTTAGTAAATATCATCAAGGCCGCAACTAATTCTAACCAAGCATTAGATGTAAGAATTTTAGATGATATTAAAACATGCCAATTTAATAAAAAAACATATAGTAGCGCTGCTAAAACAACTGATTTATTAGCTGAACAAGCTGCATCTATAGGTGGAAATTATAAATCTTATACTGCTGCAGAAATTATTGAAAAAGGATGGAATTCGTATAGTGATGATTTAGCTGCTGGCATTACTGAGTTAAATGGATTAACTTCAGGTATGTCATATGGTGGAAATTCACATAACAAAAATGTTTATGCAGATGCATTTGATACATCATGGAATATGCTTAAGGTAAGTGGTGGTAAAAATATAACTATTGAAGGTGTTGGTGATAATGCCGGAATTTTCCAATGGGGATTTACATTTACTAGTAGCTCAACTAATATTGAAATTAAAAATTTAAGATTCCATAACTATACTGAGGATGCAATTGGTATCGAAGGAGGAGGAAGTAACTTCTGGTTGCACAATAATACATTTGATATTGGTGTAAACAATTGGGATTTCTCTGATGAAAAGGATAAAGGCGATGGAGATGGTTCTACTGACTTCAAAAAGGCTACTAACCTTACAATTTCATATTGTAGGTATAACCATACACATAAAACTAATTTAATTGGTGGTTCAAATAGTGATGAGCAATCAAATATAACATTACATCATAATTATTACAACAATTGTTCTTCACGTTTACCATTATTAAGACAAGCAAATACGCATATGTATAACAATTACTATAGTGGAATTTCTTCTACTGGTATTAGTGTAAGAGCAACAGCATATGCATTTATAGAAAATAATTATTTTGATGGTAAAAATCCATTTATGCTAGCTTATAAGACAAGCAGTAGTGTTGATCCAATTGGAACAACAATTAAAGCAATTGGAAACGAATTTAGTGCTAATACAACAGCTTGTAAATTAGGTGAAAATGCTGACCAAGGTATTGCATATATGCAAAATGGTATTTATGTATTAAATGCCAAAGATACTGCAAGTTATGATGCTGTAACAGTAAATACAAATGCAACAAGAACTACAAAATCTACTGGTAGTATTTGTACAAACAGTGGCGTTGATTATACAAATTTTGATACTAACTCAAAACTATTCTATTACAAGGATAATAAGAGTAATGTTGATATCTTAAATCAAGCATCTGAATTACCTACATTAATTCCTACAGTTGCAGGTGCTGGTATATTACCTAACTTTAACCTTGGCTCATTTACTGATATAGATGTTCCTTCTTCTGGTTCTGAATCAGGTTCAGGTTCTACTGAGACAACAACTAAATATACAGTAACATTTGAAACTAATGGTGGTACAGCTATAACATCTCAAGAGGTAACAAGTGGAAATACAATTTCAACAGTTTCAACATCAAAGGATAATTATACATTTGCTGGTTGGTATACTGATCAAGCATTAACTAAATCATTTGATGTTACAACTCCTATTACAGGACCTATTACTTTATATGCTAAATGGGAAACAACATCATCTTCATCAGAGTCACAAACAGGTAATACATTAACTTTAGCAATTCCAACAGAAACAGGTGAGAAAACCGAAAGCTTTACTGCAGGTGATTTTACAGTGACCGCTACTTCAGGTTCAAAAGTTAATATAAATAAAGACTATATAAGTTTAGGTGGTGGTGGCTCAACTACATATCGTTCTATTATCGCTGATGTTGGAACAACAAACGAAATAACAATTACTATTAAGGTAACTGGTGGTTCTAACGATAGATATTTAGTCGTAGCTGATGAATCAGATAATCATTTATCTGAAACATTAGTTACTGGTGAAACATTAACTATTAAAGCTTCAGGGAGTACAAAATATTATTTATATTCAAAGAAAAATGGTTTAAATGTATATACATTAACAATTACATATTAATTGGAGATAACAATGAAAATGAATAAAATATCAAAAATATTATTATTTAGTGCTAGTGCACTTTTGTTAGCATCATTATCAGCATGTGGTGATGATGCTAATAATGATACTATTCCTATCGTTGATAATAAAGATACGAAGGATGATAAAGAACCAGCTTCTAATTCAACTGAATCTAATAATGTTATTGTAGAATCTAATGGTTATACTGAAGGTGCTTATTTAACATTTAATTTAGAAAAGGATAATGCTAGTAAAGCATTTGTATCTTATTCAGTAGATGGCACTAATTGGAAAAAGATAGATGATGAATTAATTAGATATAATGAATCTACTAAAATAGCTAGAGCTGATATCTTAGGCTTAAAGGCTGGAAATTATAAAATTAAAGCTGATAATGGTGTTAATTATACAATCAAGGATATAACAGTAGCTAAGGATGATAGATCAGGCTATGCTCATTTTAATAACACTGCTGGTATAGGTGCTTATAATAATGATGGTACATTAAAGAATAATGCTATTGTTGTTTATGTAAATGATTCAAACAAAAATACTGTTAAAGCTACTGTTAATGGAGCAGAACAAACAGGCTTAGTTAACATTCTTAAGGCTGCAACTAACGCAAATGAGGCATTAGATATAAGAATATTAGGAGAAATCCAAACTCAACAATGGAATTCTAAGACTCATGGCGCTGGCAATACTTCTTCTAGACAATCAAATCTAGATAATACATTTAGTAGTGTTGATTGGAATAAAACAACAGAAAATGAGTTAAAAAATCCAGGTACTGCTAAATCTAGCAATTATTATAAGATTGATGAAGAAGATATTATTAAATACGGAATCAATTCTATGAGTAGTGATATAGAAAAAGGAATTACTCATTTAGATGGATTAACTAATAATATTTTAAAGGATATTAAATCAGGAGAATATGATTCTTACTATAATGAATTAGATGTTAAATTATGTAACAACATTACAGTTGAAGGTGTTGGTACTGATGCTAAAATATTCCAATTTGGCTTCTGCTTCAATCAATGTAACTCTATAGAGGTCAAAAATCTCGAATTTAGCGGCTATACAGAGGATGCTATAGGAATACAGGGTGTAAGCTCAGATATATCATTATATAGCGATTATTGGATTCATAACTGTACATTCAATAGTGGAAAAAACAATTGGGATGTATCATATGAAAATGATAAGATGGATGGTGATGGCTCTACAGATTTTAAGTATGCACATGATTTAACTATCTCTTACTGTAGATATAACAATACTCATAAAACAGCATTAATTGGTTCAAGTGCTTCAAGCTATCAATATAATGTAACATTCCATCATAATTACTATAATTCTTGTGGTTCTAGATTACCATTTACAAGACAAACAAATTTCCATATTTATAATTGTTATTATAATGGTTCAACAGGAACTAATATGCAAATTCAATCAAATGCTTATGCCTTTATTGAAGGCTGCTATTTTGAAAATACAAATAAGACATTTACTACTAGTGATGGTGGTGTTATTAAATTATATAAAAATACAATTAATTCAACATCATCAATTACAGGTTCTGGAATCAATTATGTAAATAGCCGTACTGAGGTAGTAGCAAATGCATGTAAGGCTGATAATAAAAATGATTATTCATCATTTGATACTAATAAGAATCAATTCTATTTCGATGATGCAAATAACATAACTAAGGTTGAATTAATGCTTAAATCTGATGATGTTAAAGCCTATATTCCTACTGTTGCTGGAGCAGGATTACTTCCTGTTCTAGATTATTCAAAGAATTTCACTGAAACTAATGAAGGATATGTAGATACATCAGTTATAGCTACATATAATAATTCAGAAGCTGCACCTACATCTAAAGGATTATATTATACAGTATTAGATAATTCTTCTCCTCAGGTACCTTTAGCTGAATCTAATGTTACATCATCAACAATAGTTAAAGAAAAAGATGGAATTATTTATATTACAGATTCAAGTGATATAGCAACAACAATTGGATATTATATGCTAGAGGATGCATATAAATATACAACAGGATCTCATACATATAAATTAGATATTAATTTAGAGGGTGTAGGCTCTAGCTGGTATTTCTTAAGATTCTTAGATAATAATGGTGCTGAGGTATTAAGCATTGGTACAACAAAGAATTCAAAACATATTGGATATACACTAGATACAGCTTCTATTTCAGATCAATCAAAGGAAATAGATATTGCAGGTAGTGCATTCCAAGCAAATACTAAATATTCAATTACATTAACTATTGATTATGATAATAATACTGCAACTATAAAAGTAAATAATGATTTAAAGACAATTGAAAATTTTGATATTGAATCATTAGGTGGATTTAAATTCTTTACTGCTAAAGCAGCAACAAATAGATCATTTTCAATTAGTAATATCGAAATAGCATAAAAAGCGGCTCGACCGCTTTTTTCTATTTAATATATTTACCTAATCTATTATTAACTACTTCTTTTATATTTTCTGCCTTCTTAATGCAGAATTCTTTTTTTAAACCTGATTTAGTTCCAACAATAACTAAATCATCTATTGTTATATTTTTACCCTTATGATTAACAGATGTTGTATGCTCGCCATAATACGTATTACTATATGTCATATCATATGCTGGTGATAATCTATATTTTTTAATTGTTTCATCATATACATATGAGAAATTCTTTAAATGATCATCTAAATTATGAGCAAATACGTTAAAGCACATTCTTAAATATAAGTCTTCTAAATCTTTTTTATCATCTATTGTTAAAATTCTTGTTAATTTAAATAAATCTAGATAATCAGCACATGGTGTATTAAAATCAGCTTCTAATAATGCAGCTGCAGTTATAACATGTATTTTCTTATTTTTTTCTCTATCAAATCTTTTAATACCAAAATACCCTTTAGATATTTTAGATTCAAATAATTTTGTAGTAGGAATATTAATACCTATTTCTTTGCATACAAGACTATATTCATATTCGCATAATCCTGAATTTTCAATATCATATCTTGATTGAAATTTTATTATCCATTCCTCTCCATCTATATTTATTAAAGCCTTTGGTCTAGCTCCACCAGATGAACCACCATAACCATATAATAAATCAATATTTATATTATCTTCATTAGATAAAATATTATTTACTTCATTTTGAAATTCATCAAAATCTACTATCTTGTTAACCTTGTATTCTTTATTTGGAATGTACTCTAAAGCACCCATTCCACCTTTTCCAACACAAGCTAATCTAAATAAACCATCATATTCTTTTATCCCTTTTTTCCTTAGATATCTTTCAAATAATAAATTACCCCATGAATCAGGTAAACTATCAGCAAAAACGCCAAAAAAGCCTTTAAAAGTCATATCTGATGGTATAAACAATCCTTCTTTTAACGGAAGAGAAAAAGGTGAAATAGAAAAACCATTTTTTAACCAATTACTATCATATTGAAATGCATATTTTTTTATTTCATTAATTAATCCAATAGTTCCAACTAATTGATTGTTATAATAAACATCTATTCTATTTTCCATATTTTATGACCTCACTAATATCTTTATATGGAATTTCTTTAAACATATTTGTTATTTCATATTGCATATCTAATGCAACACACAATTTTATTAATGAATGTAATGATATTTCACCAGTTGTTTCAAATCTTTTTATAGTACCATAGCTTACATTACTTTTAAGTGATAAATCCTTTTGAGTAATGTTTTTTATTTTTCTAATTTTCTTAAATCTAGTGGCTAGATTTAATGAAATCTCATCTACTGTTTCAAATAACATTTTATCACCTCAAATAGATAAAATATTGTCTATTTTAACTATTTTTTAACAAAATAGATAATATTTTATACATTTATTATAGCATTTGTTATTTTTAATAACAAGAAAAAATGATACTATTTCTAGTACCATTTTTCCGTTTTATAAGGAAACTTACTTTGAAATAAGAAGATTCTTATTTTTATTAAGCTTCTGCATTATAAGTAATTTCAATCTTCTTTAAATATGACTTTGTCCAACCACCTGTAGCTTCTGAATTTTCAGCTGCGATTGTTACTGTTGCATCAGCATCATAAGTCTTTGTATATGTTACTTCACTATTATTTGATACACCATCAATTAATAAGTAACCATATCCACTACCAAAGCTTGTTACTGTTACTGTTGCACCAGCTTTAACCTTGAATGAGAAATTTGATGTTGCTGATTGTAATTGAATTGAATCAGCATGATCATTATATGTAAATCCTTCTGCATATGTTACTTTTGAATTTTGTAATGATGCTGCTAATGCAGTTGATGTTGAGAAATCAATTTCTGCATTTTCTTCAAATGTATCTGATTGAGATTCGCCTTCACCACTTGATGGAGCTGGAGATGTAAAGTCTACTTCTAATGCACCAATATATGTATTATCAGCTGTTGAAGTAATAACTACCTTTCCACCAGTTGGAATATAATACTTGAATGGACTTGCTTCTGCAGTAGATACTGTAGTACAATCAACTGCATTACCATCTAATGTTACTGTAACATTGTTCTGTGCTTTATAGAAGTATAATAACAATGTTGTAGCTTCCTTAGTTGTGAATTCAATTTTTGCACCTGAATTAATCTTTAACCAGTTATTAGCATTATTATTCTTTGTGCCAGTATAAGTGAAATTATCAAATGTTAATGCTGGCTCAGTAAGTAAAATATCACCTTGGTTATGATTTAATGATACAGCATCTGTATTTGTTGCATGGTAAGAACCACCCTTATATGTTACAAATGTATTCTTAACAATATTTACTTCATATTCTACCTTTGCATATAAGATTGGGTTACATTCTTTTGTTTCATCACCACGAGAAATCTTCCATACTGCAGCATGATCAATATTAAATACATATGTAATAACATTGCCTTCTTGGCTTGAGCTAATTAATTCAGCATTATTAGTACCATCACTAACCTTAGGTGTAGCTTTATTATTAACAGATGTAATTTCTACAACAGTTAATGTAGCATTGCCCTTTGTAGTAGAGAATGATAATGAACCAGAACTATTTTGTTTTAAACCAGCTTGTGTTTTAATTGTTTCACCACTTAAATTAACAAATGAATATTCAGCGTCTAACTTCTTGTATGCTGAACCACCAACATCAAATACACCAATTTCAACTGCACCTTCTTCAGCAGCTAACTTATCGTTTGCTTGTTCAGTAGTATACCATTCAGCAGCAACCCACTTAGCTTCAATTGGATTTAAAGTAATTGACTTAGAAACATTGCTACCATCTGTTGTAGTTGCAGTAAATGTAACTTCACCAGCAGTCAAGAATGTTACCTTACCAGTATATTGATCAATTGTAGCTATTTGATCATTAGATGTTGACCACTTAATAGACTTATTTGTAGCATTACCTGGAGTTAATTTAGCACTTAATGTTAGAGGTACACCTACACAATAATTCTTTGTACTTGTACCAATTTCAATATCAGAAACCTTAGTCTCAGAAATGCTTGTATCAGGAGTTACAACAATCTTTGTAATATATGTAGTAGCCTTAGCAGTAATAGTGACTGTCTTAGCATTTGCATCGTATACTGTATATGTATTTAATACTTCTGCACTAGTTGAACCATTATTGAAGAACATTACTGCTTCGCCTTGAGTATCAGCCTTAGTCTCAACTGTACCAGAATAGAAACCATATACTTCTACATAGCACTTGCCAGAAACTGGAACTGTAATTGTTGCACCAGCTTGACCAACATAGCTACCACTGCTATGTGTAGCAAAACCATCAACCATAGATGATACATCTTGTGTATCATTAAATACATATGATGTAGGCTCACCAGCTGTATCAGTTTCAAGAGAAACCTTTGATGAATCCATATCTACAGCCCAACCATTAGTAACGATTACTTCATCAATATCCCAATAAGTTGAGTTATCCTTTTCATATTTTTGCTTACCTAAATTAAAGAATCTATTAAGAATAGTTCTACGACCACTAAATTCATTTGCTTTATCAGTTTCAGAAACGATATCACCGTCACCAGCATAGCCAATAGAATCAGCAGTTGCCTTATCCATCTTAAATCCAATTGCAGTCTTTTCAAATTCAGTTGCAGTTGGCTTGTTATACCAAATTCCAGCCTCAATATCACTTGCAGTTGTATTGATATAAGCTACTTGGTTATAATAATCAGTTTGTCCACTCCATGGATTACGTGCTAAATAAGTAGTTTGACCATTTTCTTTAGCAGCTGCATTTTCAGCAATAGTTGAGTTATAAACAACTAAACCCTTACCAACCTTTGATGACTTAGCCATTCTTGGTGCAGCAACATAAGTACCATGAGATGAAGCTGATGCATCATAAACAGATACGATTTCACACTTCTCATATAATGCTACAGTACCAGCTTGTTCCATCCATAAGAAGTCAACATCACCTTCAATATAGCATCCATAGAACCATGCCTTACCAGCAGTTCTTAATGTATCTTGATTAGACTTAAATGAACAGTTATAAGCAACTGTATTACCCTTTGTGTCAGTACCTAAAACTTCAGCTTGAGCATTGTTTCCACCAGCCATTGTACGAGTCCATGTATTTTCTAATGTTATGTTTTCAAGAATGATATTACCAGTACCACGAACTGATAATAAATTACGTCCCTTTTCAGTTGACATGTCAGCACCATGACCCTTGATAACTACATCAGTACCATACTTAGTATCTGTAGCACCAACAATCTTAACTGTTGCTGAGCCTTCATAAACTAAACCATCTTCCTCGTAAGTTCCCTTAGGAAGGATAATTGTATAAGTTGCTGTGTCACCACTTGTTGGAATAGCAGCTAATGCTTCCTTAACAGTAGCATATTCAGTACCATTCATTGTAATTTTAGTTGCTTCAACTAAAGTAGAATTCCACTTTGCATATAATGTTACATCACCAGAAATAGCAGTATTAAAATCAAATGCCTTAGTTAATGCAACATCAGTATACCAACCACCAAAAGTGTAAGTATTAACTGAACCAGTCTTTGTAGGTGCAGTAGGGCTTGTTGCCTTATTACCTTCTACAACTGTTTGTGAAGCTACAGCTGTACCACCATTTGAATAGAAGTTAACAGTATAGTTCTTCTTCACAGGATCAGGTGTTACTTCTTTCCCACCATCACCGCCAT
Source organism: Caryophanales bacterium UBA7004 (assembly GCA_002449755.1). Taxonomy (GTDB): domain Bacteria; phylum Bacillota_I; class Bacilli_A; order Acholeplasmatales; family Anaeroplasmataceae; genus Anaeroplasma. The sequence goes on along the minus strand of DJXM01000013.1, from coordinate 9,740 downwards.
CCACAATTGGATCAGCTGGTTTATCTTCATCACCACATGCTGATAAACTGAAAACAGCTGCGGCAGCTAAAGCTAAACCTAATAAAATCTTTCTTTTTTTCATTTCACATTTCCTCTCATTTTTTTCTTTTAAACGTTATGACATCTTAGTGCCACTACATTTTTTATACTAGCATAACGAAAGCGCTTTTTCAACATCGCTTCGGTTCATGTTAAGCGCTTACTGTATCGTTAATTTTTTTTGTTAAAATCTAGTGATATCAAAGCAAAAAAAGTTCTATAATATTGTTGAAAACATTAATATAATTCTGTCAAAAAGATATATCGTAGCTTATTGATACTATATATAAATCAAAAGATACCATCCCTTCGGTATCTTTAAACTAACACAGAAGACTCATTCCCTTGAGTCTTCATTTTTTTCATTTAATCTCCAAATATTCTAGTAATTCTTCAATTATCTTATATTTAGATGTCCCTAATTTCATTTTTCATATATTTACCTCCAATTTTTAGAGAAAGAAAAGGCCGCACTGCATTATTGCAATACGACCATAAATCCATAATTATTTAGTTGTAATAATATCTTTTTATATTTCATAATTATTACCAACCTCAATTTGAAGTTATACCATAATTCTATATTAATTAATACTAATTATTACTTCTCTTAGATGACTCAATTATAAATGAAACACCAACTGGTTCTTCATTTTTTACACTTAGCTTATAATCAAAGAAATTGACAGTTTTTTCGACAATGGACATACCAAGACCAAACTGACCCTTACTACCCTTTTCATATGGCTTAAATTGATTACCAATAAATTTCTCATCAATATGCTCACCATCATTATAAATTCTAATTCTATCAGGTCTTAAAACAATTTTAATCTCATTTTGAGCGTATCTTAATGCATTTTCTATGATATTACTTATTACAATATCCCAATTCTCATAATAGCCCTTAAAAATGACATTTTCTAAGTCTAAATTGAAATTAATATTTGATTGATGCTTATATTTTAAAACAACATCATTTATTAAATTATCCATTTCAATATCAATAAAAGGCTTAGTTTTATCTAAATATTCAATACTATTGTATTGTAATAATTTAATTACCTTACTCTTTAATAGATCAGCCTGTTCAATAATAATATTTAATGCTTCTGTAGATTCTACACCATCTTGGATTGCTTCTGCATATGATTTTATAACAGCAATTGGTGTTTTAAAATCATGTGATAGATTTTGAAGCATTTCCTGCTTAGTTTCCTCATTATGATAGATTTGCAATCTCATTTTCTCAATAGAGCATGATAATTGACCAACCTCATCATCTCCACCATCTACATATTTCTTTTCATATTTATTATTAGGCATATTTTCAATATGAAGCTGTAAATTTCTAATTCTTCTTATATAAACATTACTCCACCAAGAAATAACTAAAATAGAGATAAATATCATTGTAATAAATACCATGATAGATCTTATTGAAATACTTTTTATCATTCCAAATGCATATGTATCATCAGTAAAAATAATAACTAAGTTATTATTCATATTCGTTTGACATACATAATAAATATCCTTAGATTCAATAGTATCTCTACCTTGAATTCTAGGCATATTATTAACATTCTTAACACTTGCTACTAAAGTTTCTACAAATGTATCAGTGATTTCAAAATCTAAATCTGAATTCATTTCCCAAGTGCCGTTATTATAAATGATATAGCCAAATTTCATATCATTTTTTTCTCTTTCAGGTCTTTTTTTATCATCACCCATTTCCATATTATTAATGAACATTGAATAAGATGATAATCTAGAATATACCTCTTCATTAGCTATTCCTCTTACAGTTGTAATAGTAATAGCAGAGAAGGCTATTGTAGTTATTAATAATATACTTGCAAATAAAATGAATAATTGACCTGTAAATCCTAGTTTTTTCATACTAGTAATCTATAACCAAAGCCATAGATTGTTTCAACATTAAGATTAGGCATTTTTTGTCTTAATCTTCTCATTAAATCATCTACAACTCTATCACTTCCGAAATAGTCACTTCCCCAAACATTATCTAGAATTTGATCTCTTGAGAAAGCCTTAGCTTTATTTTCTAAAAGGAATAATAATAAATCATATTCCTTACTAGTTAAATTAATATTTTCGTTATTCTCATATACAATTCTCTTATCAAAATCAATTGTATATCCATTAAATGAAAAAATATTATTGTTAATAGAATCACCATATGCTCTATTTAAAATATTCTTAACTCTTAATACTAATTCTCTTGGAGAATAAGGCTTAGCAATATAATCATCAGAACCAAGCTCAAGTCCCATTACCTTATCAATATCATGGTCTCTAGCTGAAGCAAAAATAACAGGCTTTTTAGGATTCTTTTCTCTAATTGATTTAATTAAATCATATCCAGTTATCTCACCAGGAAGCATTATATCTAAAATCCATAAATTAATATCATCACTTATTGAATTATATGCATCCTCTCCATTAGTAAAAATGATTGTATCATACCCTTCATTTTTTAAATATTTATCTACTATAGATGCTAAATTTTTTTCATCCTCAACAATTGCAATTTTAAACATATTATCGCACTCCTTTTTTCAATTATATCACATTTTTTATTGATAGAAAAAAAGAACAGCCACTGGCTGTTCAATATTTCTTATTAAAGCCAGAATTTTATATTCAGGCTTATTATAGCTTAACAATTTTGTTAACTTATAAGATATTTTTGTGAAAATGTGTGATTAATCTTCGTATAAGTCTTCGTAATCATCCATGTACTTATTGTACTTTTCTTCATCATCGTTATCATCGTATGATTCGTCATCTTCTTCCTCATCATCCTCAAGGTCAAGGTCTGAATCATCTTCATCCTCGTCCTCATCATCATAACGATCGTCCTCATCTTCATCCTCATCATAATCATCAGCATCTTCAAGCTCAAGATCAGACTCATTAAGATCATCATCTTCCTCTTCAGAATTATCATAATCTTCCTTAGAATTGAATGAAGAACCATCCTTATCGAATTGATCTAATGATTGACGAGATTTTAAATCCCACTTATTTTCACCCATGAAAACAAATTTAGATGAAGTTGTAATATCTGTATATAGCTTAGCTGCATAAGTGCCATCAGTATCAACAACACCCTTTCTAGCTAATGTTTCTTCAATTAAAGTATAAATATCAATTGGCTCTTTCTTTTCATCCATTATTTCAAGAGCAATTTCAATTAAAGACATTTGATTTTCCATCTTGTTTCCTCCAAGTTGCATAAACGCTATTATATTTTACTTAAAATATACATTTTTTTCAAGTATTTTTACATCAATTAATCAATAACCATAATTTATGATGCTGTTTTACATCCTCTACAACTAATTCATACTCAATACTTACTTTCTTTGATGAAATATTTAATTTAGTAGTTAATACTTCCATATTAAATTCTAGGCCCATTTTATTACTATAATGACCTATTTTCTTTTCACCTAATGATAATGGTAAAAACATATTAATTTCACCCCTACGACAAAATAATACGCTATTATCATCATTTATCGTTAACTCGATTTGTGTATTAGGGCTAGTTTTATCATTAAAGATAATTATATTATCTTTTCTTGTATAATTTTCACTAAAAATTACCTTATTTCCATCAGAATCGACGCTATGAAAAGTAATCATTTAATAATCCCTTCTACCTTCAAAGGCCTTAAGCAATGTAAGCTCATCAATGTATGAAATATCTCCACCAACAGGTAATCCATGAGCAATTCTTGTTACCTTTACATCATATGATTTCAATAATTCTTTTAAATATTTAGCAGTAGTTTCACCCTCTAGGGTTGCATTAGTTGCTAAAATAATTTCATCAACATCACCATTTTTTACTTTATCTAAAAGTGAAGAAATATTTAAATCATCAATACCAATTCCCTTACTAAATGAAATAGCACCATTTAAAACATGATAGATTCCCTTATATTCATTTACCTTTTCCATAGTAAATAAATCCTTAACAGATTCTACTACTAAAATTTGTCTATGATTTCTTTCGTTATCACTACATATTTTACATATTTTTCCTTCACTAATATTCCCACATGATTCACAAATATGAATATCAGTATGTAAAGAATTTAGAGCATTTGAAAAATCAATAATATCCTCTTCCTTCATATGCATAAACACATAAAGAGCATATCTTTCTGCAGTTTTTCTTCCAACAGATGGCAAATGTTCAAATGACTCTATTAAATTTTCTAATGCATCTGGATATTTATTATTCATTAGAATCCAAATCCTAAGCCGCCGCCAAAGCCGCCCATAATCTTAGAAGATTCCTCTTCAATCTTCTTAATTGCATCATTCATAGCAATAACAACCATATCCTGAACCATTTCAATATCATCCTTAGCAGCCTCAGGATCAATAGTAACACTTACAACCTCATGGTTACCCTTAACCTCAACTTGTACAACACCGCCACCAGCAGTTCCCTTAAATACAGTTGCCTCAAGCTTTGCTTGTGCCTCTTCCATTTGCTTTTGAAGCTTTCTAAGCTTCATCATTTGTTGTTGATTCATTTTATTACTCCTCCATTATTTTTAAATCATCGCCAATTAATTCCTTGGCATCATTTACTAATTTTTCCTCTTCACTTACTTTTCTTTCAGTTACAGCAGGCTTAACCCTTCTTTTAACTCCAATTCTAATTGGATTTAATGAAGGCTTAGGATTACTAGGTGAATACTTAGATTTGAAATCTTCCTTTATTGTAGACCAAATGCTTCTTGGTATACATACGTAATCCTTAATATTTATATTATATTCAGAAAAAATTTCAATAACTTTTTCAAAAGTTTCATGGTCCATTAATCTATTGCAAAATTTTGTATCAGCCAATTCTATTAAAGCAGAATCTTGACTTGCTGCTATAATTTTTCCTCTTGTTAATATCTGAATATAAACATATGAATATTTGTTTTCAATATCCTTTAATGCAACTTCAATTTGATTTCTCTTATCTCTTGATGAATTATTTAATATAGCTTCAATATCATGAATATTAATTTCATCATCAGGAATTACATTTGGATTAGGAATATTGTTCAAAATAACAGGCTCATCAGCAATCGGTTCAAATGTCTCTTGTGTTTGTTTATCGCGGACATTATCGATTTTTGGAGTATTGTTATTTTGATATTCATTTTTGATATTTATCAAATCCTCTTTTGATGGAATATTAGGCTTAAATTGATTAAATCCAAAATTATTATTTTGATTATTTTGTCTTACAGTTCTTTCTTGCTTAACAAGAATTTGAACACTATTTTCTAATGATTCAACTCTTTCAGAAAGTGATGATAAATCATTTAATTTAATATCACTCATTTTTAAAATAGCTAATTCTAAATAGGCTCTTTTTTGAGTTGAGAATCTCATATCATTTAATGCTTGATTTAATATATCTAACCAATTATAAATCATTCCCTTATTTATATTATCTGATAATCTAATAAAATCCTGATTCTTATACATTAGCTTATCATCTAATACAGCATTATTCTTAAACATTAATACATCTCTTAAGAATAAAATTAAATCATTTACAATTCTAGGTACTTCCTTACCCTCTTTAATAATATTATCTAATAATGTAATACAGCTAGCTGATTCATTAGCTACACATTTATTTAATAATTCAATCATTTTAATATATGAAATATTACCACTAATTGCTAATACATCATCTAATGTAATTTCATCATTTACGCTATAGCTAATACATTGATCAAAAATTGATAATGCATCACGCATACCACCCTCAGCTGAAATAGCTACCTGGTGTAGTGCCTCTTCAGTGATTTTAATATTTTCCTCATCAGCAACTATTCTTAGCCTCTTTAGAGTATCCTCTAAAGAGATAGATGAAAAATCAAATCTTTGACATCTAGAAAGGATAGTTTTAGGTAATTTATAAGGCTCTGTTGTAGCTAGTATAAAAATTACATGTGCAGGTGGTTCCTCTAATGTTTTTAATAAAGCATTAAATGCTTGAGACGAAAGCATATGAACCTCATCGATAATATATACCTTATATTTACCAACACTAGGTAAAAATTTAACTGTATCTCTTATCGCTCTTACATCCTCAACACCATTGTTTGAGGCGGCATCTATTTCGATTACATCAGATATAACACCCTTAGCAATACCCTTACAAACATCACATTCGCAGCATGGCTCTATAGTTGGTCCATTCTCACAATTCATAGCCTTTGCCATTATTTTTGCAAGAGTTGTTTTACCTGTACCTCTTGGACCACAAAATAAATAAGCATGCGCAACTTTATTTAATTTTATTGCATTTTGTAATGTTTTAATTATATGCTCCTGACCTACAACCTCAGAAAATTTTTGAGGTCTATAAGCTCTATAAAGTGCAACATAAGCCATTAAAATCACCCCTAACCAACATAGTATACATACTTAACTCCATTACTTATATAATGGTAGTATGTTATATATAAATCTGGGCTAACCATTATATCCCAAACAGTTGTCCAAAATCCATCCTTATTAAGATTCAAATTCACCTTATCAAAGGCCTTAGAAATTAAATCACTGCAATATGATTTATTTAATGTATCAAAGGTAAAATTGTAATTGTAAGGATCACCTAAATGTCCGCATGCTACGGACACTACCTCATCTAACTCTTCTTCACTTAGATGAGTTCTATAGCATACAACCTGCTTAAAATAATCCTCATCATTCCAATATGTTCTATTTGATACCTTTGCGACATTTGGATCTTCATCCATACCTGTTGCCTCAATTGAATCATATTTAGTCATACTTAATCTACTATCATAATAATTTCCAGTAACAATAGCCGCATGACCACCAACATTAAAATTTTTAATTGTAGTTAATAATTCATTAACAACATATGTAGAATGAGATGTGATAATATCACCATAATTACCAGGCATCATTGATGAACCACTCATAATATATCCTGGTCTTTCATCTTTCATTGATACCTTATAATATTTAATTATTCCATTAGAAATATCCTCTTGATATACTCCTAATTTCATAAAATTAGAGATTTTTATATTTACAATAACCTGCTCAGTACCAGCATCAATTGCAAATCCACCTAAAACAAATATTAAAATTGAAGATACTATAATAATTACATATTTTAATATTTTTCTCATAATAACATTTTATCATAAATTAAAATTAATTTAAATAATATTAAGCACAATAAATATATGTATATATAATTTAAAAAGACAGGATTTTAACCTGTCTATTTTAATATTTAATGGCTTAGTTAAGCCATTTTATAATTAATCCTTATTCTTTGGCTTAATGACAATTGCTCTTTCTTCGCCTTCGCCCTCAGATTCAGTATAAACATCTCTCCACTCAGAAAGCTTTTCATGAATGATACGACGTTCAAATGAAGTCATAGGTTGAAGTTTAACAGCTACCTTAGTCTTAGAAACCTCTTTAGCTGTCTTTGTGGCAAGAATTTCAAGTTGTCTAGCACGATTTGATTTATATCCACCAATATCTAATGTTGTAACAATATGATCCCTAGTATAAGTAGATATTAAATTACGAAGAAGAATTTGTAATGCTTCTAAAGTTCTACCCTTTACACCAATTAATAAAGAATTTTCATATGAATCAATAATATAATGAATTTGTTCTTCACCATTTACTGATCTTGCTTCAATTTGATAACCAATATTTAAAGCATTTAAAATACCTTCAAGGTATTTCTTACCTTCAATTGTTAGGTTAACATCTACTAAAGCCTCACAATTTAATCCTTCAGGTAATTCACCTAAAACATTAATGAAAATCTTATCACTTGATATATGTAGTTTCTTTACTGCCTCAGAAATTGCATCTTCCTGTGTTTTTGCGATAAATTCTACCTTTTTTTGCATATTTTCACCTTTTAATCTAATTAAAATACGTCTGGACGTGCTTGCATTTTCTCATATTTCTTATTATTAATAAATCTACCAACTTCAGATTGGAAAATTTGATATACAGCACCGATTAACCAGTAAATACCAAGAGTTGTATTAGATAATGCCATAAATCCAAACATAACGTTCATGATGATCATTACCCATTTCATTTGATTCTTTTGATTCTTTTTATCATTTGGATGAATTCTTTGATATTTAGTAGGTCTTGATGAAAGCTTTTGTTGAAGAATTTGTAAACCAACAAATGCTACAGCAATAAATGCTGCGAAAACCTTATCCCAAGCACTAGAAGCACTGAAGAATGAAGTATTCATTTCGAAGAAACCAAATACCTTTGTATTACTTAATGCAAATTCACCAGTTGATACCATAGAAATTGCTCCATTTACAACAGTAGTAGAAGTAGCATTAATTCTTTGTACAACCTCATACATTGCCATGAAGATAGGGAATTGAAGAAGCATTGGTCCGATACAACCTAATGGATTTATCTTATACTTTTTATAAAGCTTTGACATTTCCTGTTGCATCTGCTGTTGACTTCTTGGATCCTGTCTACCAGCATATTTTTTCTGAATTCTATTCATTTCAGGCTGCATTTGTTGCATCTTTAAGCTCATACTATTAGTACGAGCATAAATAGGCCATGCAACAGTTCTAACAATTAATGTAGTAAAGAAGATACCCCATAAATATGAGTTACCTAATCCCTTACCGATTGCAGAACACATTAATGCGATTGGATAAGATAAAATATTAATAGGCCAACCCCATAATGACTGCCAAAAGCCTGAACCGCCATCCCACATATCTACCCAGTCTTGACCATATGTAGTATATGGCTTAGCATACCAAGTAGAAGCACTTGTACGACATCCAGATAATGTAATAAGAAGAATCAAACAAACAGCAACTAGCACTAGCTTATGTTTATTCCTTATGAAAAAACTTTTCACTTTTTTTCTCCTTGATTTAATAAATTTTGCTTTTTGAATAAATATTCTATTTCTTTATAAATTTTATTATAGTCAAGCTCTGTTACTTTAGCCCTAGCAATAATAAATACATCAACATTCAAATCTAATTTAATATTTAAATTAGAAACAGCAGAAGAAATCAATCTTTTATATTTATTTCTTGTAACTGCATTTCCAATTTTTTTACCTACACTCATCGCATAACGAAAATGGCTGGTTTCTAAATTTGTTTTTTTATAAATTGAAAAATACGAATTTGACCTACAATTTTTTTCTTTTAAAATTGCTTCAATTTCTGTATTCTTTTTTACGCGATATTCTTTATTCATAGATTAATAAACCTTTAATGACTAAAAAAATACGACCAAACAAATAAATTATAATTGTTCTGGTCGTACTAGTTATGTCAATTATTAAATATTAAATTAAACAGTTAACTGATGTCTGCCTTTTTTACGTCTAGCAGCTAAAACTTTTCTACCATTCTTAGTTGCCATTCTTGCGCGGAAACCATGAGTAACTTTTCTTTTTCTTTTATTAGGTTGATAAGTTCTTTTCATATCAATTACCCTCCATTTCTTTAAGAAACCATGCTCATTTATTCTATCAAAAAGGTTTTTTATTGTCAACAATGAATTTATTTATGATGAAATATTATTAATTTAGTTAATTTTAAAAGTTAATTCCG
>DJXM01000017.1 GCA_002449755.1 Caryophanales bacterium UBA7004 | reverse complement strand
GCTCAAAATTCATTATTAAAATTTATTGAGGATCCTACTAATTTAACTCCTACAGTTGGTGTATTTATAGCAACTGAATTATCTAATGTAGTATCTACTATTCAATCTAGATGTGTGCTTTTCCATTTTGAAGCAATTCCAAAGGATGCTATGATTGATATGCTTATGGATGATTCAATATCAGAGCTTGATGCAAGATTAGCATCTTGCTTAACTAATGATATAGATGAGGCTAAGGAAATAATAAATTTAGATAATTATGAATATAATAAAAATTTATTTTTAAAGCTTATTGAAATAAAGACAAAAAAGCATTTATCATTATTTTATTTAGAAAATCAAAGATATTATAGTGATTATAATAATTTATTGATTTTATTAAATTGGATATTAAGATTTTTAGAAGACGCAAATATGGCTAAAAATGGCAGGGATGGTTTGATTTTATCCCCACTATATGATAAAATCATATCATATAGTAATAGCTCTAAAATATCTATGAAGGATGAGCTAGAGCTTATATTAAATTTATTTAAGGAATTAAATGCCAATGTTAATCCAAGAAATGTTTTCTTTGAATTAACAGAAAAATTTATTTAAACGGTGAGATTTATGAAAGCAATCAGAGTTCAGTTTAAGCCCTTAGGAAAAAGATATTTCTTTGGTGTTGGAAACTATAATTTGACTGATGGTGCTAAGGTTATTGTTAATACAATTAGAGGAATAGAATTAGGATATTGTGTTGGTAATGTTTTTGATTTAGATGAAAAGAATTTAACATCTGAATTAAAGGATATTGTTAGAATAGCAACTGAGGATGATATCAGTCAAAACGAAAAAAATAAATCTGAGGAGGCTCTTATAGTAGCTAAAACTAAGGAGCTTGCTAAAAATAGAGAATTAGATATGAAGACTCTAGAGTGTGAATACACACTAGATAGAGCTAAATTAATTATTTATTTTGAAAGTGAAGGAAGAGTAGACTTTAGAGAATTGGTAAGAGATTTAGCTGAAATATATCATACTAGAATCGAATTAAGACAGGTTGGATCTAGAGATGGAGCTAAGGTATTTGGTGGAATTGGTCCTTGTGGATTAATTGTCTGCTGTAAAACATGGATAACTGAATTTGCTAATGTATCAGTTAAGATGTGTAAGAATCAATCATTATCCTTAAATCCTGTTAAGATTAGTGGTAATTGTGGTAAATTATTATGCTGTATAAATTATGAAAATGAATTATATACAGAATTAAGAAAGCACGCTCCTGATATTGGAGATATAGTAGAAACACCAGATGGTAGTGCTAAGGTATTATCATGTGATGTTGTTAATAAGAATGTCAAGGTTAAATATGTAGGTACTGAAGAGGTTAAATTTGGATATTTTAAGCTTGATGAAATAAAATTTACTCCATCAAATAAGAAGAATAACGAAGATGCCGATAGTATGTAATGAGCTTTTAGGAAGAGAATTAATAAAAATATATCAGGATACTGACTATTTCAATTTCTCTTTAGATTCGATGCTTCTAGCAAGTTTTGCAAGCATTGGATATAAAACAAAAAGAATTTGTGATTTATGTAGTGGGAATGCTCCTATACCTTTATATTTAACATTAAGATGTGATGCTAAAATAGTAGGTGTTGAGGTACAGAAGCATTCATATGATTTAGCAGTTAAATCTATATTAGAAAATAATTTAAATGATAGAATTGAAATGATTAATGATAATTTAATTGGTATTAATCAAAAAATTGGATCATTTGATTTAGTTACTGTTAATCCACCCTATTTTAAATTAGGAAATCATAATATTAATCCATTAGATTCTAAAGCAATCGCAAGGCATGAAATATTAGCTACATTAGATGATATAGTTAAAGAGGCATCTCTTTTATTAAAGCAAAAGGGAAAACTTGCGATGGTGCATAGACCTGATAGATTAGTAGAAATATTAGAAACATTTAAAAAATATAAAATTGAGCCTAAAAGATTGCAATTTATTTATCCTAAAAGGAATAAGGAATGTAATCAAATCCTTATTGAAGGAGTTAAGGATGGGCAAATGGGTAATTTAAGAATATTACCTCCGCTTTATGTATATAATGATGATAATAAGTGGACTAAAGAAGTCTTAAAAATATATAACTATGAAGGAGTTGATTAATATGTTACTAAGCTTATTAAACAAAAAGGAAATGCTTAAGTTCTTAGACCTAGCCATTTATATGGTTGATATTAATGGTGAACCAAATGATATCGAAAAAAAGGTATTAAAGAAAATGGTTAATGAATTAGAGCCAGTTAAGGATGAATATACATTCCGTTTAACTGATACATTAGAGAATACAATTGAATATTTTGTTCATTGTAATAATGTAGTTAAAAATGTTGTTTATTTTAATCTTTTAACTATTTCTATGGAGGATGACCTATATAATACAACTGAATGGTTATTCTTAGAAAATCTACAAAAGAAATTTGAGATTTCTAATGAAAAGAGAAGAGAAATTATTTCTTTAGTTTATGCTTACCGTGATTTAAGAGAAAAGTCTATTAGAGTATTAAAGAACTAATGAATAGAATAAGAAGCTATGATAGAGAAAAGGCTATCCTTTATTTAGTTGCCACTCCTATTGGTAATCTTTTAGATATGACCTATAGAGCGGTTAATATATTAAAGGAAGTAGATAAAATCTATGCTGAGGATACAAGAAATTCTATTGTATTATTAAAGCATTATGAAATAAATACTAAGCTTGAAAGCTATCATGAATTTAATCAGGAAATTAAAACTGATTCTATTATTGAAGAACTTAAATCTGGTATGAAAATAGCTATTATATCTGATGCAGGCTTACCTGTTATTTCAGATCCAGGCTATAGAATTGCGAAGGAAGCAATTAAAAATGATATTGCAGTATCAACAATCCCTGGTGCTTCAGCTGGTATTTCAGCTTTAGTTTCATCAGGCTTTTCACCAAGCCCTTATACTTTTTATGGCTTTTTAGATTCTAAGGAATCAAAAAGAATTGAGGAATTAAATAATTTAAAATATGTTGATCATACTCTTATTTTTTATGAGGCTCCTCATAGAATTAAAAATACATTAGAAAATATGCTTAATGTATTAGGTAATAGAAATGTATGCTTAGCTAGAGAGCTAACTAAAACATATGAGGAATATTTAAGAGGTACGATCCAAGAATTATTAGAGCTTGATAATTTAAAGGGTGAAATGGTTTTAATTGTTGATGGCTATAAGGAAGAAAAAATAGATATTAATCCATTTGAAAAAATAGATGAATTAATATCATTAGGCTATAAGCCAAATGAGGCTATAAAGGAAGTTTCTAAATTGATTAATGTCAATAGAAAAGAGCTTTATAACGATTATGTAGAATATAAGAATCAGAGGTGACTTTTTTTGAATTTCGTCGTTGATTTTAAGCATTTAAATGATGAACATCATGTTTATAAGGAAATAGAAATATACGATTTTAAAGATTTATTTTATAATAATGAAACAGCTTTTGTTATTATTGGAGGACCTTGGTGTCCTAAGACTCAAGCTATTATAGGTATAACAAATACAATTGCTAAAAGAGAAGGATTAAAAAAGATTTTAGTTTATAATCCTAGATTTAAAAATGTATTTGGCGAGGAAGAGGATTTAAGAGATTGCTTAACCTTGGAGCATAAATTAGATTATTATTTTATTGTTGAAAAGCTTGGATTTAAAAATGAGCATAAGGAATTAGTACAGGATACCTTAATTCAAAAAATGGATACTCCAGTTTTTGTTGTAATTAAGGATGGTAAGGCAGTAACCTATTATTCATCTAAATTAATTATGAATCCTTATTTAAGATATGAGGATAGCCTAGAGGATAAAACATTAGAATTCGATAAGGAATTAACAAAGCTAATTAGTATGTTAAAATAAACACGGAATTTTTTCCGTGTTTTCTAAGTTTATGGGGGGAATTAAAATGACTTATAGAAAATTTATAAAAGAAAAACAAAATGAAGCATTAGAAAATGATAAGGAAGAAAGTGCTGTATATTTATTAATGGAATATATTACAGGACTTGAAACTAATGCTTTATATATGAAAAATGATTTAGAAATGAAGGAATCTGATATAGAAAGATTTAATTCTATTTTTGATAAATATCTTCATGATAATAAGCCTATTCAATATTTAATTGGATATAGTAATTTCTATGGTTATGATTTTATAGTAAATGAGGATGTTTTAATTCCTAGATGTGAAACAGAAGAGCTTGTAGAAAATGTATTATATAAATATGATGATTTCTTTAAGGGTAAAAGGGTTGATGTATGTGATTTAGCTACAGGGTCTGGCTGTATAGCTATTACATTATCAAAGGAAGAAAAGAATATGAATGTAATAGCTACTGATATTAGCCATAAGGCTTTAGAGGTAGCTAGATTAAATAATGAAAAGCTAGGTGCTAATGTTAAATTTTTAGAAGGAGATATGCTAAAGCCTTTAAAGGGAAAGAAATTTGATATCTTTGTATCTAATCCTCCTTATATTCCAGATAGTGAATTAGTTGATTCATTAGTTAAAGATAATGAACCAAATATTGCATTATTTGGTGGTAGTGATGGTATGAAATTTTATCGTATCATTTTAGCTGGACTAAAGGATTTATTAAAGCCAAAGGCAATGGTTGCCTTTGAGCATGGATATGATAAGAAGGATGAAATGTATAAGCTTGCTAAATTCTATTTTCCTAATAGTAATGTTGAATGCATCAAGGATTTAGAGGGAAAGGATAGAATGACATTTATTTATGTCGGTGGTATAGATGAGTAAGGTTATTATTTTTCCAACTGATACTGTTTATGGTATAGGTACTCCTATATTTGATATAGAGGGAAAAAATAGAATTTATAAAATAAAGCATAGACCACTTGATAAGCCTTTAGCTTGCCTATGTGCTGATATTGATCAAATTGAGTCTATTGCTTATTTAACAATAGATGCTAAAAAGCTAATTAATAAATTTTTACCTGGTCCCCTAACTCTAATTTTAAAGAGTAAGGAAGAAGTATATGAAAAAATAGGATATAGAACTATTGGAGTTAGAATTCCTAATTCTAAAATAGCTTTAGATATTTTAAAGGAAAATGGCCCCATGCTTACTACCTCTGTAAATGAATCAGGTATGGTGCCTGAAAATGAATATGATTTAGTTTTAAGGGATTTTGGTAAATATGTAGATAAGGTTTATGATACAGATAGAAAATCATCTTCTATCCCATCTACAGTTGTTTTAATTAATGATGATTCATTTAAGATTTTAAGAGAAGGAGAAATAAAGGAAGAGGATATTAAAAATCTTCTTAAATAATTATGAAGCTTGATATTATAGTTGCTCAATTTAATGAAGGGGAAAATTATATAAGAAGATTATTAGATTCTATAAAACGCCAAAGATATGTTGATCTATCCTTAGTTAGAATCGTTTTTGTTAATGGTCATTCTAATAATATTCCTAATATTTCTATTTTTGATGATTATAAGGAATTAAATATTAAGCTTTTAATTGATGAGGAAAATAGAGGCCCTGGTGTATCACGCCAGCATGGTATTGATGAAAGTGACGCCGAATATATTACATTCATTGATTGTGATGATGAATTATATGGTCTTGATTCTTTATATATTATTTTATCCTGTATAAATGATTGTAGTCCTGATATTATATTTACTCCATCTTTAAGAGAAAAGACTATTGATGGTGTAATGAATTATAAGAAGATTGAAAGTAAGAAAATGGTTGCATCATTACATGGTAAGTTTATTAAAAGAGATTTTTTAAATAGAAGAAATATTAGATTTCATGATAAGATATGGGATTATGAGGATTCTTATTTTAATACTATTTTGTATAATGAAATTAT
This sequence comes from Caryophanales bacterium UBA7004, assembly GCA_002449755.1. Classification (GTDB taxonomy): domain Bacteria; phylum Bacillota_I; class Bacilli_A; order Acholeplasmatales; family Anaeroplasmataceae; genus Anaeroplasma. The sequence goes on along the minus strand of DJXM01000017.1, from coordinate 3,099 downwards.
TGAATCTAAGGCTAATGAAATCTATTTAGATTATGTTACCTATTTATGGAAGGAAAATGATGATAGTGTAACATTAAGAAAAAGAAAATATGATTATTATGTTGATACCTTTGATAAATATTTAGAAACTCCTATTTTAACATATAAAGAATTAGAAAGAAGAAATTCTAAAATAAGAGATCAATATATAAAAAATGCATTAATTTCATGCTTTGTAATATTAGAATCTAATTTATTTGATTATAAGGAATTAGAGGATAAAAGAAAAAAATATGAAATTAAATTATATGAATATTTTAAGCAATATGGATTATTAAATATTGATATTAATATTATGAATAAGGAAATTAATGATTATATTGATAAAAATTATATGTATGGAAAGAAATTAGTATTAGTAAAGAAATACGAGGATTTTATAGATAAATAACCAAATATGATAACTTTAAGAAAAATTGACTTATTTAATTAACTTGTAAAAATTAATAACTCAAAGTATAATAAAAATAAAGTTAGAAGGGAAATAGATAATATGTACGATGTAATTAATAAGTATATTGATAAATTAATGACTTCAGCTCCAGATAAGCCGCTTTGGAATATTGAATTATTCAAATTAGGTAAGAAGCCAGGATGGAATTATATTGATGGATGTATGACTGCGTCATTAATAGAATTATATAAGACAACAGGAAACAAAAAATATTTAGATTTTGTTATTAAGTTTGTTGATTATTATGTAAGAGAAGATGGTACTATTTTAGGCTATAACCCTGAAAAATTTTCAACTGATGATATTTCAGAATCAAAGATTTTATTTGATTTATATGATTATACTAAAAACGAAAAATATAAAAAGGCTATTGAACTTGCTCATAATCAAATTTTAAATCATCCAAGAACTAAGGAGGGTAATTTCTGGCATAAGAAGATTTATCCTAACCAGGTTTGGCTAGATGGCTTATATATGGCTCAGGTTTTCTATACAAGATATCAAACTGTATATGGTGGTAAGGATTATTCTGATATTATTAAGCAATTTAAAAATGTTAAAGAGATTATGTTTGATAAGAAGGCTAAGCTTTATTATCATGGATATGATAGCGAAAGAAAAATGTTCTGGGCTGATAAGAAGACTGGATTATCTAAGAATTTCTGGTTAAGATCAATTGGCTGGTATACTGTAGCATTAGTTGATGTATTAGATTATATGGATCAGCAAATGTTTGATGAATACGCAACTATTAAAGCTATTTTAAAGGAAACAATTGATGGCTTATTAGAATATCAGGATAAGGATAGCAAGATGTTCTGGCAGGTTCCTAATTTCCCTGGTAGAGAGGGTAATTATTTAGAGACTTCAGGATCTGCAATGATTGCCTATGCTATATTAAAGGGTGTAAGATTAGAGGCTTTGCCTGAAAGATATAGAGAAATCGGTAAGGGAATCTTTGATGGTATTTGTAAGAAGTATTTATCAGTTAACGAGGATGGAGATTTAAATTTAGGTGGTATTTGTCTTGTTGCTGGATTAGGTCCTGAAAAGGATTTAAGAAGAGATGGCACTTATGAATATTATATTTCTGAGCCTATCGTTGAAAATGACGCTAAGGGTGTAGGTCCATTAATTATGGCTTATACTGAAATGATTAAATTAGAAAAGTAATTTGGGATTATTTTGATAGTTATTTTTATTCTAATAGTAGGAGGATAAATATGGCTATTAAATATTGGGTTGGGGCTAAAGCCTTTGTTTATAACAAAAAATTAAAGAAGTTTTTAACTATTAAAAGATCATATGGAGATACTTCTGCAGGAATGTGGGAAAATCCAGGTGGTAAGAAAGAAATCAATGAGGATATTAGAGATACCTTAAAGCGTGAGCTTTTAGAAGAAACTGGTATTGTTGTTGAGGATTATAGAATGCTTTATGCATCTTCTATAAATGAAGAAAGAAATCCGTTTATGATAATTGGATTCTTAGTTGTTACAGAACAAGAAAAAATCGAATTATCATATGAGCATATTGAATATAGGTGGGTAGATAAGGAGGAATTATTTACTTTAATCGATAGAGGTATGAAGAAGGATTTCATTGAAGCAAATATTGAAAGCATTGTAAAGGAATATGATTAATTAAAAATCGCGTTATTCAGCTTTTGAGTAACGCATTTTAATATAAAAAATAAAAAAATTATGAAAATGTTTTTAAAGACTTTTTTAGAAAAATGTATATTAAAAATAGTTAATTAGATATTTTTTCATTTATTTAAATAGTATTTTCCATCAAATTGAATAGCTTTTTTCTCAAATGATTTTGTGAGAAAATGGATGGTGATTTGATATTTAAAAATAGTTATTATATACTTGTTTTGGGCACAATAGTGCTGCATTAGGAGGAATAGATGAGACTTTCACAGATTCGTGGTAAAACGGCTGTGTGACGGAGGATAACATGGAATATTTAGTTATTCTAGTTGTTATATTAGTTATAATAACTATTATGCTTAATAAGAAGGCATAGAAGGAATAGCTAAATCGGGCCCGACCTTTGGGAGGTATTATTGATTCTAGATTAAATGATACTATTCAGCTCGTTTTATTCTTCAAATGCGAAAAGAGGATGGTGAGACATCCTCTTTTCCTTTTTATTCAGCTCATTTTGTCTTTCGACAACTTAATTATAGTATATAATTTTATGTTTGTAAACAGTGTAATCGTAAATTTAATATTCAATTATAAAGCATAGAAATAGCTAAATAGAGCCCTCACTTCTAGAGGTATTATTGATTCTAGATTAAATGATACTATTCAGCTCGTTTTATTCTTCAAATGCGAAAAGAGGATGTTACCGCATCCTCTTTTCCTTTTTATTCAGCTCATTTTGTCTTTCGACAACTTCATTATAATAGAAAAAAATGTAGTTGTAAATTGCTTAGATGAAAATAAATAGCATTACATAATTAATATAAATATTAACTTTTTTCAAAAAAAATATAAAAAAGATAAAATAGTTGTTGACATCAAATTTTAAAGTGATAAAATAGAGAAGCGCGCTGTTAAAAAAGCGTGCAAAATTAAATCTTTGAAAACTATATA